>JAISLV010000034.1 GCA_031277075.1 Endomicrobium sp.
TTTTATTTTTGTTTGATTTTTGCTCGTCTTAATACATCGGCCGGGTCTCTCACCGCCCGCCCGGGTCGCCGTTTTTAGCGTAAAAATCGCATATAACAAACACGACTTGATGTCCTAAATCTTGGAAAGTTTTTAATTTATTTATTATTACGGTATGTCCTAAATGCAGGTCTGGAGCGGTAGGGTCTACGCCGAGCTTAACTCTTAACTTTTTCCCAGAAGCAAGTTTTTTTTCAAGTCCTGCAAGAGATATAATTTCATTTGCTCCGCGTTTTATCTTTTCTATAGCTTCGTTCATATACAAAACCCCGCCTTATCGTCGCCCTGAATTTATTTCAAGGTCTGTAGTTGACTTCTCTCATACTTGTCGCCCTGAACTTCTTTCAGGGTCTGCAGTTGACTTCTCTAATGCTTGCCACCCTGAACTTATTTCAGGGTCTGCAGTTGACTTCTCTAATGCTTGTCACCCTGAACTTCTTTCAGGGTCTGCAGTTGACTTCTCTCATGCTTGTCACCCTGAACTTGTTTCAGGGTCTGCAGTTGACTTCTCTAATGCTTGCCACCCTGAACTTGTTTCAGGGTCTGTTGTTATTATCAGCCGTTGCCTGCGTCTTAGCTGTTGTCTTTGTTCTTTGCAGTTTCAGTCGTTGCAATGCCTCTATGCCTTTACTTAGCTGCCCAGTTGCATAGCCGCTTAGCCGCGTCTTTAAATAGACAGACTTCTCAAAAGTTTCAAAGTTTTTTCGTCAAATTTCTTTTCGCGTTTTATGGCTTGGCTTACGGGCGTTGAAGTTATTTGCCCGTTGATAAGCCCTACAAGTCTATTGTATTGCCCTTTATGAAAAAGGCTCATTGCGGCTTGCCCGAATTTTGAAGCCAAAATTCTAGTTCTTGCAGTAGGGCGTCCGCCGCGCTGAATATAGCCCAAATTGCTCACTCTCACTTCAAGCCCCGTCAAATTTTCAACCTGCTTTGCAAAATCGTGAGAAGAGCCGCAACCTTCGGCAAAAGCTATAATTTCAGAAGTTTTCCCTCTTTCTTTACCTCTTGTAAGTTCCTGCGCAAGTTTATTCATATCGGGCTTAATTTCAGGAACTACTATATATTCGCAGCCTGCCGCAAGACCTACGTCAAGCGTTAAAAATCCGTGTTCGCGACCCATAATCTCAACGACAAAAATTCTGTCGTGGCTTGTGGCTGTATCCCTTATTTTGTCTATCGCCTCAACGGCAGTATTTAAAGCCGTATCGTAGCCTATCGTTTCGTCAGTGCCGTAAATATCATTATCTATAGAAGCGGGAATATTTACGACTTTTACGCCTTTTTGCGAAAGAGCGTTTCCCGCCGCCAAAGAACCGTCGCCGCCGATAATTATCATGCCCGCAAGCCCAAGCTCGTTGATTGTTTTAACCGCTCTATTAAGCCCTGTTTTAGTTTTTGTTTCAGGGCAGCGACCCGTGTGAAGCACTGTTCCGCCCGTATTTATTATCCCGCTGACAGAACGAAGCGTAAGCGTTTGGAATTCGTCGTCTAAAAGACCTTTAAAGCCTCTTTTTATGCCTATCATATCGTAGCCAAGCGAAATGCCGTATCTAGCTACGGCTCTGACAGCCGCGTTCATGCCCGGCGCGTCTCCGCCAGAAGTTATAATGCCAACTCTTTTTGCCATGTTTATCTCCTAATGTGTAAGTAGTTTTTCTAAACTTTTTACGGGCAAAACGCCGCAGCCGCTATATTTCCAACTGTTTCAAATACCCGTTTTCGCGCTCTATTTTATACAAATCGTAGACATAACCAGAACCTTCAATATACAAACCCGTCTGAACGTCTTGCAATTTCGCAAACACTTCGCTGTCATAAAATTTCTTCATAGCTAAATCTATATCCAGCTTTTCATCTTGCATAATAAAAAAAACTATATCGCTTATAAGATATTCTATTAAATATCCTTTTTTATCCATTGAAAACTCCTATCTTTTTTAAAAGATTTACCGATTTTTGCGTGTGAAAGGATATTTGATTTGAAAGTTTTTTATATTTCATGCTCTCTCTTAACATTTCTATCGTTAAAATGCCGTCCGTATATTGCCTAAAAATTAAAGCCAAGTCGTCATTTGCGACGGGACCATAAACAACGTCGTATTTGTTGTCGGAGTTTGAATATATGCTTTTTATATCTAAAAAAAGATTATTTCTGTTATTACTTACAAAGACCGCCCATTCATTTGTGGGAATGTCAAAAATTTTTACATTAAAACTTTTATCTTTTAAAATTTTTTCATCAAAATAAAAACTCGTTATTATGGGATTTCCACCGTATATACGAACGGTTCTTTTTGCCATATTTACAGCTTGCCCTTTTATTATTGTAGTATAAAAACCTCTTCCAAAATCTCTAAAAGGACGGCATTTATCCAAAGCTACGCTTTCAATTTCAACGTTTGACCCATGATACAAAATCATTAAATATAGCCTCCGCTCTTTTTGCATATAGCGGTTAAATCTGAAACTGCGTCGTTAAAAGACAAAGTATGCTCTATATCGTAATATTGTTTCAAAAATTCTATCCCTTTATATTTATATAAATAATCAAAAGCCTGTTTTGCGGAAAGGTTATTCGCTTTCGCAAATTCGTCAACGCACGCTACAAAATATAATACCTTTTTTTTATCCATAAAATTTAAACTCTAAAATAAGAAAATATTATTCATTATATAAAAATTAACGCTATATTCTCAAATGAGGTGTCTCTAAAAACTATAATGCTCGTAATTGCCGCAAATTTTGCGGCAGTTCAAAGAAGAAAATGCAAGCCGCGTCTTTGCCTTTCGCAGTTGTCCGTCATTTCCGA
>JAISLV010000046.1 GCA_031277075.1 Endomicrobium sp.
AAGTTTGTCGCGGGCGGCAAGCCTTTTTTCCTGCAGGCTGCGCGGCGCCCAGACGGTCGCTACTTTATCGCAAATTCTGTCTAAGCCCACTTCAAAAAGAAGCGGGGCGTTAATTACAATATTATATTTTCTGTATTTTGCCGCAATTATCGCGTTTGTGCGGGAAATTATATATGCGTGAAGAATTTTTTCGGTTTCAAGTTTGGCTTTGACGTCTGAAAAAATAATATCGGCGAGTTTACGTCTGTTTAAAGTTCCGTTTTTGTTAAGAATATCAGTTCCGAAAACTTTCACAAGCTCTTTTAAAGCCGGCTTGCCTTTGGCGGTAAGTTCGCGCGAAATAGCGTCGGCGTCCACAATAAAAGCGCCAAGCGCTTTAAAATGCTTTGCGCTTTCGCTTTTTCCCGTAGCTATTGCGCCTGTGAGACCTATAATCATAACAATACCTTTTTTTATAATATTAGAGGCATAAAAACTTGTAAAAGAGCGTCTCGTCTTTAAAAACGCAGCGCGCCCGTCGTTATGACATTTCTCCCCAGTTTTTGCCTTCTTTTATATCTACGCAAAGAGGAACGCTTAAAGACACTGCGTTTTCCATTTTATCTTTTATCAGCTTTTTTAATTGTTCGGAGAAATCTTTGTCAACCTCAAACAATAAATCGTCGTGAACTTGTAAAAGCATTATAGCTTTTTTGGGGACGTTTTTTAAGTCTTTGTAAATATTGAGCATTGCGATTTTAATAATATCCGCCGAAGTTCCCTGTATAGGCGTATTTAAAGCTATTCTCTCGCCCGCCTGACGAACTTGGGCGTTTGAAGATTTAAGCTCGTCTACGTATCTTATTCTTCCCGCTATGGTTTTTACAAAACCGTCGCGGCGCGCGTCGTCTACGACTTTTTTCATCCATTTTTTTACGCCCGCATATTTTTCAAAATAACCGTCTATATACTCTTTAGCTTTTCCAAAAGGTATCCCCAGCTGCTTTGAAAGCCCAAAAGGCGACATTCCATAGACTATGCCGAAATTTATAGATTTTGCCGCGCTTCTTAAATCGTAAGGGACAGGCTCGTCTTTACCTATATTAAAAACTTCTCTAGCCGTAGCGCAATGAACGTCTTGTCCGTCTTTAAAAGCCCTGATAAGTTTTTCGTCCTGCGAAACGTGCGCAAGAGATCGTAAATCTATCTGCGAGTAATCCGCAGACACAAAAACTCTATTTTTCTCAGGTATAAACGCTTTTCTAAATTCTCTGCCGTAAGAAGATTTTATGGGGATATTTTGCAAATTGGGTTCGCTTGAAGAAAGCCTTCCCGTAGCGGTAAGAGCCTGATTGAAAATTGTGTGAACGCGCCGTCCGTAATAGGCTAAATAATTTCCTATCGGGTCTATATAAGTGCTTTTAATTTTTTGGAGTTCTCTATACTGTAAAATATCGGACGCAAACTCGTAAGAAGAAAGCGCGGCTAAAACTTCTTCGTCTGTAGAATAACCCGTTTTTGTCTTTTTTATCACTGGAAAATTTAATTTTTCAAACATTACGACGGCAAGTTGTTTTGGAGAATTTATGTTAAATTCCATCCCTGCGGTTTTATGGGCTTTCGCTTCAATTTGTTTAAGCTGCGCGGTTATTTTCTCGTTAAAATTTCTCAAAAAATCGTCGTCCACTTTAATTCCCGCTATTTCCATTTCCGACAAAACTTCAATCAAAGGCATTTCAACGTTAAAAAAAAGTCCGTCAAGGTTTAAAGAGCTTATTTTTTTCTCAAAGATACGCCGCAAATTAAACGCGGCGTAAGACGCGCAATTAGCGTATTGGGCGGTAAGCTCGACTGTAGAGTTTTCAAAAGTAATTTTCTTTGCGCCCTTTCCCAAAAAACTTTCGTCGGACGCCTTAAAATTTAAATACGTCTCAGACATTTCGCATATATCGCGCGATTTTTCAGAGTTTAAACAATACGCCGCAAGCATGACGTCAAAAAACGCGCCGTTTATTTTAAGCCCGTTAGTTTTTAAAATGTTTACGGCGGTTTTTAAATCGTATCCCGTTTTTTTTATTTCTTTTGAAAATAAAATTTCTGAAAAAATATCTTTAAACTCTTCCAGCGAAAATTGCGGCGCGGTAAAATCGTTATGTCCCAAAGGCGTATAATACGCTTTTGAATTGACGTAAAACGAAACGCCGACTATTTTTGATTTTAAAGAATCGCCCGAAGAGCCTATTAAAATAAACCCTATGTCTTTTGATCCCGCTATTTCTTTTGCAAGCGCGCGCGCGGCGTCTGTATTGTCTATTATTTCTGAAACGAACTTATCAATATTTGGCGTTTTTTGCGTTTTATCCGCCTGAACGTTTAAAAGGTTATCCGTTTCTCTTGCCGCAGCTTTAGTATCCTGCTCAAAATATTTATTTAATAAACTGTTAAACTCATATTTTTCAAAAAAAGGTTTCGCCGTTTCGTCTAAGGGTTTCAGCGCGTATTTTTTGAGGTCGTAATCAAGCGGCGCAACAGAATTTAACTCTATCAATTTTTTACTTTTTAAAGCGTCTTCGCGCCCATTTTGCAAAAGTTCGCCTATTTTCCCTTTTACCTCGCCCGCATTTTCTAAAATATTTTCAAGCGAACCGAACTCTTTTATAAGTTTTACGGCTGTTTTTTCGCCTATTCCTTTAATGCCGCAAACGTTATCAGCCGCGTCGCCCATAAGAGAAAATACGTCAAGCAATTTTTTAGGATGGACGCCGAACTTTTCTTCAACTTTCTGTTCGTCGTATAAAAGATCTTTAGAATCGTTCCACACTAAAACTTTCCCGTTTTCAACAAGCTGTAAAATATCTTTATCCCCTGTCACAACTACAGTTTCTATGTTCTCTTTTTTATTTTGACTTATAAAAGACGCTATCAAATCGTCGGCTTCATAGCCTTCAATTTCTGATTCATAAATATTTAAAGCCCGCGCGGCGTCGCGCGCCGCGGGCATCTGGCTTATTAAATCTTCGTCAAGCGGTTTTCTATGCGCCTTGTATTCTTTGTCAATATTATGTCTAAAATTTTTCGCAGGATAATCGAAACAAACGGCAAGATAATCGGGTTTAAAAGTTTCTTTGATTTTTAAAAGAAGTTTTACAAAACCATAAATGGCGTTAACCTGCCTGCCGTCTGAAGTTGTAAGACGAGGCAAAGCGTGATAAGCTCTGTGAATATAAGCGTTTCCGTCAATAATATAAAAAGTTTTCATAAATTGCAGTTTGCCGCCGCCTTTTAATCCGCCATACAAAACTCGTTTCAGTACCTGACGCTAAAACAGCTAACAACAGACTTTGAAAGAGACACTGAAAGAGACCTTGAAACAGACCCTGAAAGAGACACTGAAACAGACCCTGAAAAAGACCCTGAAACGAGTTCAGGGTGACGCATTCGCGTCAGTTTTGGGTGACGCATTCGCGTCAGTTTTGGGTGACACATTCGCGTCAGTTTTGGGTGACGCGTTTGCGTCAGTTTTGGGGAACGACAAAGGACAAAGCCGCTGTCATTAGGAATTGCCGTAGCCGTTCGTTGTAGCCGTTTGCCGCAACCGTTCATTGTAGCCGTTTGCCGTTGCCGCGCATGCATTTTCGTAGTTATCGCCTTTACCTAGCCGCCCAGCCGCTTAGCCGCTTAGCCGCCTAGCTGCGCCTTTTACTACACATATTCGTCCCTAACCCCCGCGTCTATATCTTTAAAAAACTTTTCTAAAATTTTTAAACTTGCGGCGTCCAAATTTTTCTTATATTCGTCGATTAGTTTATAACCTTTTTCCTTTATTTCAGGTTCGGCGAAATCTTCAAGGTATTCTTTTAGCGTCGTCAAAGCGTTGACGTCGCATATATGTTTCATATCGCCGGGTTTTGCCAAATCCATAAAATGTTCGCCCGTGCGGTTTTTGCGGTAACAAGCCGCGCAAAAACTCGGTATAAGACCGCGCGAAATTAAAGAAGCGGCTATTTCGTTGAGCGAACGCTGGTCGTTTAAAGTAAATTGGCGTTCATTGCTTTTGTTGTGGCTGCTTTTGTCTTCTTCGTATCCGCCGGGCGTTACTTTTGATTCTGCGCTTATTTGCGATACGCCCAAATTTACAAGTTCGTCGCGCATTTGCGCCGTTTCCCTTGTGGACATTATTATTCCAGTATAAGGAACCGACAATCTTAAAACCGCCACAAGTTTTCTAAAATCTTCGTCGGAAGGCGGGTATTCGGGATTGCTTGCGTAATCTGCTCCGGGCGCGGGTTCAATGCGCGGAACAGAAATTGTGTGAGGTCCAACGCCGAAAGTTTTTTCAAGATGTTCTATGTGCATAAGCATAGCAAGAACTTCAAAACGGTAATCGTAAAGACCTAACAAAGGTCCTATTCCCACATCGTCAATGCCTGCTTTAAAAGCTCTGTCCACAGCGTCTAAACGATTATCAGGGTCAGTTTTTGCGCCAGAAATATGAAGTTTTCTGTAAGTCGCCTCGTGATAAGTCTCTTGGAAAATTTGATAAGTGCCAATGCCCGCAGCCTTTAATTTTTTAAACTGCTCAACGCTCAAAGGAGCGACGTTTACATTGACCCTCTTTATTTTATTTCCATTATATTGCGCCTCATAAATAGCTTTAACGGCGTCTATGTAATAATCCACGTTTGCGTCGGAAGAAGCCATTTCAGCGGCGACCATAAGAACGCGTTTATGCCCTCTTTTTAAAAGAATTTCGGTTTGTTCTTTAATTTGAGCTGGCGTAAGTTTTTTGCGAACCGTAGTTTTATTATTTGCCGCAAAACCGCAGTAGACGCAAGAATTTGCGCAGGTATTGCTGACATAGAGCGGAACAAATAAAACTACCCTTTTGCCGTAGATTATGTCTTTTACATATTCGGCGGATTTGTAGATTTTCTTTACTAAAATTTCATCTTTAACCGCCAAAAGTTTTGCGGATTCTTCAAGCGTAAGCCTTTGAAGAGTTTTTGTTTTTTCCAAAATCTTTTCAATTTCATCTTCCGCCGGGTTTAACTCCAGCAAAGAATTAATTTTTTCTTCGTCAATGTATTTCATTTTTGCCTTCTTTTTTCCCTGCAAGTATACTTTATGACCTTTAAGCTGATAACCGCTTTTATTTTATAACTGCTCTATGGGTGTTTCTAAAAATCTATAATGTTCGTACTTACCGCAAATTTTGCGGCAATTACGTACATTATAGATTTTTAGAGACCCCCATTGATAAAACTTTTGAAATTACTTGTTCTATGCCTGCTACAAAACTTCTTTTAGACGTTAAGGCGTTCAAAAATTCCACTTTATCTTTCGTATAATATCTTCCGTCGCAGATAATAAATAAAAATTCGTTATTTTTATTATTTTCTTTGAATTTTCTTAAAAGTTCGGCTTGTTCGTTAAATTGATGGTCTTGTGCGCCGCCGGATTCTTTTGTGTATTTATGGCTTGCGTAAAAAACATTCTCGCCGTTTTCCCAGTAAAAATCTAACGCTTTTCCTATTCTCTTGCCCGTTTGAGAATATTTTTGAAAAATACCGTCGTTTGTAAGATAAACCGCCTCTTGTCCGCTTTGCGGCAATTTACAAAATTTATTTAAAACTTCTTTGCTTTTTTGCAAATATTCAAAGGCGATTTTTTCGTGCGAAGTTTGGCGGACAGGGTCTTTGGCAAAACAATTTGCAAACAAAGAATCGTTTAAAATTTTATTTTTAACATCTGCAGACGGTTCGTCAAATCTGTCGCAATAAGTTTTAACTTGACGCAAAATATCTTTATCTTCGCGCTCAATCAATTTTGGCACGGCTTTTGCGTTTTCTTTCCATTTTTGTTTTATAACTTTCTCATAATCAAGCTTGGGCATTTATAATTTTCCTTGCTAAGCCAAAATCAAGTCGCCTTCTATACATACCGTCTCTTCTCAATCCTTTAAACGCCGTCAAAAAAACGTCGGATGTTTGTTGCCTGAAATCGTTGAGAACGGCGTTTAATTGTTCTATTTTTACTTTTTTTGAGACTTTTATCTTTGTTATTGACCTGCATGACGAAGAAACTTCGTAATCTATCAGTTCTTCCACATCGCAA
>JAISLV010000074.1 GCA_031277075.1 Endomicrobium sp.
CTTGACAAACTGCCTACGATAGCGGACTTGGCGAATGCTGTGGCGAAAGTGTTTGCGGTGGACGAAGCGGCAAAGGCTGCGGTCGGGCATCTTACTGTAATAGACGGGGGTAAGCTGGAAAATCTTTCAGCGTATAATGACAGAAATTTGGCTGAACAAGCCGAATACGCGCTTGCCGCAGGAAGCGATTTGCAATCTGCAATGGCAAATGCGGACTTTATGGCAATGTCTGATTATGCAGCTGTTGTTGTAAATGAAGGGCGTGAAGACGTATTGAAAACCTCATTAGGCGATGTTAAAGCTGTGGTGTATGAAGGCAAAGACGGAGCTGTATTAATGCTGCCTAAAGAGAAAGCCGTAGAGCTTGAGAAAGACGGTTTGATAGAGATAGTCGGCAAAACGCCTGCGGAAATAAACAAGGCTCTTATAGCGCAAAAACTTGATACTTTAAAACCCGAGCTTGTTGACGCGGGAAAGAAGCTGGTGGACGAAATAATAGACGGATATACACTTAGCGGCGATTCTACTGTAGCGGTGAAAGCGCTGCTTTTGAGGTTTAACAGTTTGGACGAGATGATTTCGTATATGGGTATTGAAGGTGAAATAACAGAGGCTTCGGCAGGCAGGGCTTATATAAATAAATTGGGCGAGATATTGAGCTATGAACAAGAGGGGGCTATAAGCGAACAAGAAAGAGCGATGCAAATAGAGCTTGCGCGGACGCTTACGGGAATAGCGATAGCGTCGATAAGCGATAAAGAGACGATAGGCAGGCTTGTAAAAGAAGGAAACGACGGGGCATTGAAAGGATTGACAGATAGATTAGACAAAGACAACAAAGCGGTAAACAGGTACGTGATATCTAAAGTAATGCTTGAAAATATTACGGTTACGAAAGACAGTATAAGTTTGAGCGGGAGTTTAGCGATGTTAAAGACCTCAATAGAGACAAAGAGCAGTTCTGCAGAGTTATTTGACAGCATAAAGAATATAGATTTAGGAGCGGTAATAGCGCAAGGTCGCAGAGGAAAGAAGAACTTTCCGATAATGATTTCAGATATAAAATCCGCAAGAGCCATATCGGCTGCGGCGTAATGACGATGTCCGCAGGGCAGAGAGAAAACTCTGCCCTGCCGCTTTCGGACGAAATTTGCATTGATTTTTACTTCTAATTTTTATATAATTCTAATATGTTTTTAATTTTAATAATTTAGGGTATCTCTAAAAACCTATAATGTTCGTAATTGCCGCAAAAGGCGCAGGTTCGGACGGGCGTTAGGGTTTTTAGAGACGCCATTAAGGGATTTAGATGTCTGAAAGCTGTTTGTTTTGCAAAATTATTGAAGGCAAAATTCCGTCGGTTAAAGTTTATGAAGACGAAAAAACGTTCGCTTTTAAAGATATAAATCCGCAAGCTCCCGTTCATATCGTCATTGTCCCCAAAAAACATATCGCAAGCCTTGCCGAAGCCGACTGCGGCGACGAAGAAATTTTAGGCGCGGTTCAGGTTGCGGCATCTA
The DNA here is from genome assembly GCA_031277075.1 of Endomicrobium sp. GTDB lineage: Bacteria > Elusimicrobiota > Endomicrobiia > Endomicrobiales > Endomicrobiaceae > JAISLV01. The sequence goes on from JAISLV010000074.1 coordinate 1,521, forward strand.
AAATATCAAAAATGTTTGACGAAACAAAACAAAGTTTCAGACTTGTAAATAATTGCGGGGCTGACGCTGGTCAGACGGTGTTTCACATACATTATCACTTGCTTGGCGGCAGGCAATTCGGTTGGCCTCCGGGATAAAAACAAACGGCGGAATTAAGAATTAAAAGTGAAAAGCAAAGATAATGCGTTTTCGTTTTACCGAAACTTAATATAGTTTTATTAAAGCGCAAAATCTTACAAAACGCAAAGTTTGAATTATTCGCTTTTCATTTAATATTCGTAAATGCCGCAAATTATGCGGCGGTTCAAAGAAGAAAATGAAGGGCGTCTTAAGAGCAAGGACGGACAAATTTTCTGATGCAGTAATCCGCAGAGACAATGTCTCAAGGCGCAAGGCAAAGACGGGCGTTAGGGTTTTTAATAAATCTCACTTATATAAGAAAGGCGGTGTTTAAGTAAAAATGGTTAATATTAAAGTTCGCGACGGCGAATCTATAGAAGAAGCGATAAGACGTTTTAAAAGAGAATGCGAAAGAAACGGAATAATGCAGGAAATAAAAAAACGCGAGTTTTACAAAGCTCCGAGCGTTTTGAAGAAAGAAAAACTTGCTGAAGCCAAAAGAAAAATACGCCGCAAACAGCTTAAAGACAGCAGATGGGTTAAGTAATAGCGCGGCGGTCAGATTAATAAAATAAAAAGACGGGCTGTAAGCTAGACTTTAAAAATCTGATTACAGCTCTCTTTTTTCTTTAAAGGCGGGGTTTGCAATGAATATAAAAGAAATACAGGAGTTTTTCGTAAAAGAAGGAATTAACGAAGATTTAAGAGGCAAAGACGCAGTTTTGCAGGAATTGGAAAGGCGCAAAAAAAATTATGCTTCTCTTGACGCAAATAAAAAAGAATACTACGATATTGAAAGTTTGACAAACCCTTACTACGATTCAAAGATTTTAAACGGAAACCCTGAAACCGAAGTAAAAACGGTTATGGTCGGCATTGATATAGAAACGCCTGAAATTCTCTTGGCAAAACAGCTTATAAATTCAGGCAAAAAAATAGATTTGATTATCGCTCACCACCCCGAAGGATACGCATACTCAAACTTTCACGAAGTTATAAACGTTCAAACAGGCATAGTTTCTAAACTCGGCGTCCCCGTGAACGCCGCTGAAAAACTTATTTCTTCCCGCGTAAGAGAAGTTAGAAGGAGCATTTTACCCCAAAACAACGACAGAACTACCGACGCGGCAAAACTTTTGGAAATCCCTTTGATGACGGCTCATACAGTCGCCGATAATCACGTTGCGTCTTTTTTACAAAGAGAAATAGACGCTTTAAAACCCGTTTATATAAAAGATATAACGGACTATTTAAATTCTCTGACAGAATATAAATATTCTTCAAAAGCGGGGCTTGCCCCGACGCTGTTTTTTGGAAGCGAAGATTCTCTGTGCGGGAAAGTTTTTGTAGATATGACAGGCGGCACAGAGGGTCCCGTAGAAATGTTTGAACAATTAGCCGCAGCGGGCGTAGGAACTATAGTTTCTATGCATTTGGGTCAAAAAGCCGTAAAAGAAGCTGAAAAATACCATATAAATATATTGATAGCAGGGCATATATCGTCAGACAATTTAGGATTGAACTTACTTTTTGACAAACTAGAGGCAAAATACGGCAATATTGATTTTGTTGAAGCCTCAGGTTTTAGAAGATTCCGCAGATAAAAAAGAATTAAGAATGAATTATTTATCGCGGTTTTGACAAAACGCGGCGATTCTTCGTTCTTAATTTTTTATTCTTAAATTAACTATGATTTCAGAAGATATAATTGAAAGAGTAAGACTTTCAACGGACATTGTTTCGGTAATCAGGGAATATTTGCCCGATTTAAAAAGGGCGGGGCGCAACTGGAAAGCCCGCTGTCCTTTTCATAACGAAAAAACGCCTTCTTTTGTGGTAAATTCGGAGAAGGGAATTTACAAATGTTTCGGTTGTAACGCGTCGGGCGACGTTTTTAAATTCGTTAAAGAAATGGACAATATTTCATGGGTTGAAGCCGTAAAAAAATTAGCTCAAAAAGCAAATATTGAGATAAAAGAAACTGTCGGCAAAGACTCTGTAAAACGTTCGGAAAAAACAAAACTATTTGAAATTTTAGAAAGTTCGGCTAGATTTTATCATAGACATCTTTTAGAAAGCCAAAGCGCAAAAACGGCGCTGGCTTATCTGCAGAAGCGCGGCGTAAATTCGGACTCGATAAAAAAGTTTCAGCTTGGTTATGCGCCGAGAAATCAGCTTTTGGAAGCGGCTTTAAAAAAGGGCAACGCTGTTGACGACCTTTTGAAAGCGGGCTTAATAACAAAAACGGAAAGAGGGAATTTTTTTGAATATATGTCGGAAAGGCTTGTGTTTCCGATATTTGACGTTCAGGGAAGGGTAGTCGCTTTTGGCGGAAGAACTCTTGACGAAAGCAAACAGCCAAAATATTTAAACACTCCTGAAACTGCCGTTTATTCAAAATCTTCAAATCTTTACGGGTTGTTCCAAACTCTTTCAGAGCTGCGAAAAGAGCGGAAAATTATAATGCTTGAAGGATATTTAGACGTAGTCATTCCGCAGCAGTTTGGGATTGCTGGAGCGGTGGCGTCGCTTGGAACGGCGTTTACGCAAAATCACGCGAAACTTATTGCAAGACACGCAGACAGCGTAAAACTTTTATACGACTCAGACGACGCGGGAAGAGCGGCTAATCAAAGAGCTTTAGAAATTTTAATTGAAAACGGAGTAGAAACTACAGTTTCGGCTTTGCCGGAAAATATTGACGCAGACGAATTTTTAATTGCCAATGGAGTAGAGGCTTTTGTAAGGTTGCTTGAAGACACTTCAAAATCGGCTATAGATTTTATGCTGTGGCGGATTTGCGCTAAATTTGATAAAAATTCTTCTGAAGGTAAGCAGAAAGCAGCTGGGGAATTGCTTACATTTGTTGCAAAAAGCAGAAATAATATAACAATAAGAGACTGGATAAAAAAAGTTTCGCAAACTCTTAACCTTGATGAGAATTTAGTATGGCTAGAATTTAAAAAGCAACGCTCAGCTCAAGTAAAATCTTATAAAGTTGATGAAAAAGTTGTTTTACAAGTAAATAATCAAATAGGACTGTCTATAGAAGAAAGTCTTTTGCGTCTTATCACTGATGACAAAAATTATATAAATAGAATCCAAAACGATATTTTTCAAGATGCAAAATGTTCAAAAGTCTATGCATTATTAATTTCAGGGGCAGGAATTGCGGATATTTTAAATGCTGTTACTGAAGATGAAAAAGATTGGTTTTCATCTTTAACTTTAATAAATATTGAGTATAAAAATAAAGACGAAGTATTGAACATTTTATTAAAAGATATTGAAAAAAG
>JAISLV010000112.1 GCA_031277075.1 Endomicrobium sp.
CAAAAGGCGCGGCAAGGACGGGCGTTAGGGTTTTTAGAGACACCCAAATATGAAATCTGTAGGCAGCGGAGTTCATGAACTAAAAATCAATTTTCAAAAAGCTTATAGAATATATTTTACAAATATCAACGGTGAAATTATTTTATTGCTTTGCGGCGGTGATAAATCAAGCCAAGACAAAGATATACAAAAAGCAAAAGAATTAAAGGGGGCTTTATGATAAAAAAAGAAGATTTAGAATTAACAGATTTTTGGGAAGAAAGAGCAAAAAGTTTAAATACTCTTAAAAAGATAAAAGCGTATATGAACGCCGCAAACAAAGCCTACGACGAAACAGGCGATGTAGGAGTGCTTCTTTCTGCCTTAGAATTAATAGCTATGGCAAAAGGAAACATCTCTAAAGTAGCTAAGAAATCTAAAATAGCGCGCAGAAGCGTATATAATTTATTCAAAAAAAACTCTAATCCGACTTTAAGAACTTTATCCGCTGTTTCAAAAAATATCGGCGTTAACATACACTTATCTTTATAATCGTCAATGGCATACGCGGTGTAGCTTTACCGCAAAGAACCGCTCGTTGACGCGGCAGTCTCCCGTCAAAAACATTGCAGGAAACGCTCTTTATAAAAGCTCCGGCGTTTGGATAAAGCCCAGCAAGAACGACAAACTCGCAAAAAAGAATTAGGAAAATATGGTCAAGGGGACGGATGAATTGACCGCTTTTTACCGTCTATCTATAGTCTCCATAACCCTGAATTTATTTCAAGGTCTGCCGTTACCTTTCCCCAACTGCCCCGCACCGCAGCACAATCGCTTTTTTTGTCTATTTTTACAACATATACTCCACCTATTGACACTCTTTTTCTGAAATTTTTTATCCTCGTGTTTATTCTATAGCGCAGGCAAGTTTTTGAACATCCGGATTTTTAGAAAATCCGAGTATGTTAGAAACTATATACCTTTTCCAATATCTTTTCAGCTTGCTTCTTGCGTAAAACTTAAAAAAATACTCAATAGGAACAGTTTTCCCGGATTTTATGTTATCTACAAACACCAAAGAGAACTTTTCAGGAGACTCTCTTTTCAAACATATATTTTCAAGCTTCATATCGTAAAAAACAACAGCATTTTCATAAAGGATACGTTTGAAGTTTTTAAAAGCTTCTATCAAAATTTCAAAATTTTTAGAAACAAAAGAAACGTCTGACAGCCAATCTGACATTCTCAGCGAAGAGTTGCCGTCAAAATCTTTGATAAGCTCAAAAACATATCCGTCGCCCAGATTTGTTTCGACAGTTCCTTTAAAATCGGCGGCAAAATTTATTTTGACGCCTTTTTTATGCAATTGGTTAAATCTGCATATTTCCCTGCGCATTTCCATTAACTTGAAATTTGTTTTTTTTAAAATTTTTATACATAAAGAATCGTCGTAAGGATGTCTGTAGACCACTTTGTCTCCGCCTTCGTTCAGATATAAATCCTGCGTTAATGTAAGAAACTTGCTCATTTAAACGTCTCCTTAAAGGGTGTCTCTAAAAACCCTAATGCCCGTCCGAGCCTGCGTCTTTTGCGGCAAGTACAAACATTATAGGTTTTTAGAGACACCCATAGTTTAGGTTAAAAATTCTTCAATATATTTTTTTGCAAATATTTAGATAAATCAAATTTTTGTCGCTTCTAACGCTAAATAAAACATCTCGAATTTTTTATAAGAGATAAAAAATTCCCTATTTCTAAAATAGGAAGCATTAGAGAAACCCTTTTGTATCGCAAATATATAAAAAAACCATTCTGTTTTTATTTCTAACAGAATGGCTTTTAAGTATTTGTTTATATATATTATTGTTGTTACTTGGCTGTGTCGGCTGTCGGCTGGATGTTTCATATTCTTTATTTTTTTATTTTCAGCGAATTCCCTGTCAAATTGAAAAATTTTAGTCTTTAGCTTTATTTTGTTTTTGTATCTTATTATATTGGCAATTGCAGAGTTAAACTCAAAAGCTTTCATATATTATCCTCTCTTGTCCGCCGATTATACAAATTTTTAATAAAAGACGCAAAAAAAAGAAAAGGACTAGCGTATTTCCACGCCCGCCTTTTCTGCAAGCGCGGATTGCTCTGGCAAAATGCGTAGCCCCGCGCCTATTAATTATGTCTACTCAAGTTTAAAGAAGGACTCAAAACAAAAAATAAAGCCTTGACGTGTTGAGCAATATATTACACCTTTTACAAAGGAGTGACAGCAAAGCTGACGGGGTTTATATTTGCTGTTTGCTATTTTATTTGCCGTTGTCTTTTGCATTTCGTCGTCATTGCGGGCTTGACCCGCAATCTTTCTTTTGTAGTTGTTTTTTGTCTTTTGCCGTTGCCTTTTCCCAACTGTCCCGCGCCGTAGCGCGACCAATAAAAAAGCGGTCAATTTATCCGTCCCATTGACCACAAAGCGGGTTTTTTATAAGACGTTCAAAAAGATAAAACCTGACTTGACCGTTTTTTGCAAAAAGAGAGTTAAAAGTGGTCGCCAAATATGGAAGTTTTGTAAAATAGGCAAAAGAAAAGATATATTTGCAAAGAAAGTAGTAAAGAAAAAAATAGCATTAGAGTGAAGATAGTAAGAAAAGAAGGAAGAGGAAGAATAGATGAACAACAAACGACAGATGCTGAAACAAGTTCAGCATGACAGGCACGGCAACCTGAACTGACGCGAACGCGTCACCAAAAACTGACGCGAATGCGTCACCCAAAACTGACGCGAAGCGTCACCCAAAACTGACGCGAACGCGTCACCCTGAACTTGTTTCAGGGTCTCTTTCAGGGTCTATTTCAGGGTCTGCCTTTGCTTAGCTGCTTAATTGCTTTCAAAGTGTCAAAAGTGGAACATGCAGGAATAGCGCATAGTAGAAAAGAACTAAAAATGTATATGTCGTTGGCGCAAGATAATTTGAGGGATAAAAACCAATACGACAAAATAAAGAGATTTGTTCGTAGATTAGAGCTTTTACAAACAGCAATTATAGAAATAGCAGGTCAAGAGTATATAGCTAAACCAGCAATTGATATTGAAACGCAAAAACTTGTAAAAATGCTCTATTCTGTGTGGTCGCCAAAGCGGTCAATTCTTCCATACCCTTGACCGCAAAGCGGGTTTTTTATAAGACGTCCAAAAAGATAAAATGAAAAAACTCCGGGACTAGGATTCGAACCTAGACAAAGGGATCCAAAATCCCTTGTGCTACCTTTACACAATCCCGGAATTCAATGCCGCTTTTTTAAGTTTTTTAAACTTCTATACCGTATCTACAAACCAGAACTTCCAGCTGCGGTTTTTTAATTCTGTTTCTATTTTATTTTTATCTTTATGGTTATAAATTCCAAAAACCGTCGCGCCTGAACCGGACATCAACGCGGCGCAGCCCGCGTTTGTTAAAAATTGTTTAATTTCTTTTATAATTGGATAATCGTCAAAAACAAAATCTTCAAGCCTGTTAAAGCATACCTCGCGCGCGTTTTCGCAGTTTAAAGAGCCTGTTTCAATAAGATTTTTGATTTTATCAATTTTACGCGCGTTTGTAAATGGAAACTTAACTTTTTTATAAACTGACGGCGTCGGGACGCAAAAATTCGGATTTACTAAAACCACAGGCAGCCGCAAGCCCTCTTTACTGCCGCAATACGCCGTATTTTCGGAAATGTTTTTTGACGCTTCGGGCAACTCAAACGCTTTTTCTTTATAGCCTGCCTTTTGCGAAAAAAGAGGAGTTATTATTTCGCCTATTCCTTCGCACAAAGCCGCGCCGCCCGTTAAAAAAAACGGGACGTCTGCGCCCAAACAAACCGCAATTTTTTCAAGCTCGTTTTTTGAAATTTTTATGTCCCAAAGTTTAACCAAAGCCTGCAAAACCGCAGCGGCGTCGGAAGAACCTCCGCCAAGACCCGCGCCTATAGGAATATTTTTTTGTAAAGTTATTTTTACGCCTTGTTTGACGTTAAATTCGGATTGCAAAATTTTTGCGGATTTGACTATTATGTTGCGGTCGTCTAACGGCAAAGATGAAACGCCATATTGCGGGTCTGCGTCTGCAGAAAAAACAGACAAAGATACACTTCCGGACGCGTCGCGCTCAAAAGTCAATTCGTCGTAAAGCCCGACGGTTTGCATTATAGTCTGTAAGTTATGGTAGCCGTCTTGACGTTTGCCGACAATTTCTAAAAACAAATTTATTTTTGCGTAAGCCTTAAAAGCCGATTTCATTTTGTTTCCTGTTTGGGCAACATAAGCGAATACTTGCCCGCCTCAAAGTCGGCTTTCAGCTTTAAATCTTTAAAACGGAATTTAATTTTTACAGGAACTTTTAAAACGAAAAAATCAGAATATTCTTTAATTTTTAAAGAAACCGAACCTTTATTTATTTCTTCCACAAGAGCGGTGTCTGCGTTTAATACCAATTCCTCGTCTTCTTTTGAATATATAATTTTTCCGCCTTTTTGCTTAACTTGAGCGTCTTTAAACGACGGATAAAAATTTGAGTTTAATACATATAAGGCGAAATCTAAAATCTCGCTCATTTCCTGCGGAACGTTTTCTTCAAGATCTTTCGGCTCAAAACTTATCTGCCCGCCGTTTATGCGTATAAAAGAGTTCCCAAAAGACAACGCCGATGGAAGCCGAACAATTACGCCGTTTTCCCTATCGTAGTTAAAAGGCAGATAAACTTTTTTACTAAAAACCCCCGAACTGAACTTTGCCTTAAAGCCCGACCTTATTGACGGAAGTTTTTTATAGTTGCTTTCGCTTCTTAAGAGCATTTTTTCATACAGCTCTTTTGGGGGCAGCATTTTTTGAACTTCGTCAAGTTTTTTCTTAACGCTTTTTTCGCGTTTGGCGTCGTAAGAAAGACAATACGCTATCCACGCCTCGCCGATTTTGCCGAGCTTCATATAAGCGTCGCCAAGATGGTCGTACATTACCGTATCTCCCGTGAGATTTGCCGCAGACAATAAAAGCCGCGCCGCGTCTTCATATTTGCCCTGCCTAAAATATAGCCAGCCAAGCGAATCTATGTAAGCTCCGTTCCCGGGTTCAACGCTTAGGGCTTTGTTCAGCATTTTTTCCGCTTCGTCAAGATTTATATTTTTATCGGCGTAAGAATACCCCAAATAATTCAAAGTTCTTGTATGTTCGGTGTTTAATTCCAAAACTTTTAAAAACGCTTTTTCCGCGTTTTCAAAATCGCCGTTTTTATCGTAAGCTGAACCCAGAAAAAAATACGCATCGGCAAAAGAGGGCGAAAGTTCCGTAGTTTTATTTAAGTATTCTACGGCTTTGCCGTATTTTTTCCAATCTATATAATTTAAAGATAAAAGATATAATACTTCGTGGTTTAACGGGTCTTTATCCACAGCTTTCAATAAAATTTTTTCGGATTTTTTAAATTCTTTAAGCAGGCAGTAATAATATCCCAGCCTTGCAAGAACGGATATGTTCGCGTCGCTTTTTGCAAGTTCTTCAAGCTCTTTTACGGCTTTGTTTATGTCGCCTGTTTTTTCGTATATAACGCTAAGCCAGTAAGATATCGTAAGCTCGCCGCCGATTCCGCTTTTCTTTGCTCTTTCAAAAACGTCCGCCGCTTTT
>JAISLV010000130.1 GCA_031277075.1 Endomicrobium sp.
TCTGGTTGGTAAATTGACGTTGTAAAAATATAATAGACGCCAAACACAATAAAAATCGCGGCAAGTAAAAATGCTTTGAAATATTTTTTGAAATATTGCGCCGCAAAAGCAAACGACAACAGAAATATAATTATGGCTAAAAGTTTCATTATTTTGTAGAGACGGCGGCTATGCTTACAATGCCTAAGAGGGCGGCGAGGTCTTCGTCGTCTATTTCTATTTTTATATACGGGGTTACTGCGGTTTTATACGCAATATCTTCAATATTTACGCCTGCATACAGCCATTTAGTTATGCCGACTCTCAAGCCCGCGTTGATTTCTGCGCCATTGTCTTTTCTTGCAAAATTATAAGCGTCAATATTTAGCTGTAATAATCTGTATCTCTCATATACGGGGTTAAAAAACGAATAGCCTAATCCGCCGCCCGCCGTTCCCCTCATTACGCCGCCGTAGATTTCAAATTTATTAAACGTAAAACCCATTAACGCTTCAAGTTTGTTTATAGTATGCCTTTCCCCGCCGCTTTGAACTTCGTTTGCGTCGGCTATGTTTGAAATGCCGACATAATAAAATTTCTTGTCGCTTGGGATTATTGAGACGCCTAAATCGTTTCTGAATCTTTCGTCTTTCACGTTATATCTGCCAAGATAATCCCACTGAAAACGCAGTTTTTCGGCTCTGCCCAAAGTCTGCGAAAGATTTTCAACCGTAGTTTTTGCGATAGCGACGGTTTCTTTAGCTTCGGTTATAGCCGTTTTCACGTCTTGCCCCACTTCTTCGTTTCCCACCAAAGTCGCTATCATTCCGTCGCCTTCGTAAAGTTTTGCGATTAAAATATCAAGTTTTTCGGAAGCCGTTTTCATATTTGCCATTGTGTCCTGCAGGTCTTGTTTTCCCAAAGACGCCGTCTGCGCTAAATCTCGCGAAAAATTATTTATATTGTTTATAGACGACACTATTTTGGCGTTTTGGGCGGATATGTTTTGCATTACGGATTTTAAATCTTTAACCGCGTCGGATAAATTGCCGATAATATTTCCGTCTTTTGCGCCGCCCGTAAATTCGTCAAGCGTCGCGCTTACTTTGGCAAGAAGACCGTTGAGAGAATCTTCTATAGAAGCCGCCTCTTTAACGTCTAAAGCGTCTCCATCTTTGACTTTCGGAAAATCCGAGCTGCCAGGGCTGATTTCTATGTATTTTGTGCCTATAATTCCAGCCGAAACTATGCTCGCTTTTGCGTTTTTATATAAAACCGTATCGCCGTTTATTGAAAGCATAAGACGGGCTTTTCCGTCCACTAAATTAATGCCTCTCAAAACTCCTATGTCTACGCCCGCTATTTTAACTTTTGCTTTTTTCGTAATGCCGATAACGTTGTCAAAAGAAGAATAAACTTTATAAGTGTCTGAAAAAGAAATGCTGCCGACGGCGATAATAGAAATCATTACCGCTACGATACCTAACGCTAAAAACAACCCGAGTTTCATTTTATTGTTCATAATTCTTCCATTTCGTTGAAAGTTCTGTCGGTCTCTATCGGACCTTTGCTTGAGCCTGAAATAAACTGCCTTACTATTTCGTTGTCCGTATTTTTTGTTTCCTGCGGCGTCCCCGTAAAAATCGCTTTGCTTTTGTAAAGCATTATTATTCTGTCGGCAACTTTATACGCCGAGTTCATATCGTGCGTAACTACTACGGACGTGCTTTTTAAATATTGCCTGAGATTTATTATAAGATCGCTTATAACGTCCGTCATTATAGGGTCTAAGCCCGTAGTAGGCTCGTCGTAAAAAATGTATTTCGGCTGATACGCTATCGCTCTTGCAAGCCCGACTCTTTTTTTCATTCCGCCCGATAAACTCGGCGGTTTTAAGCGCTCTACATTTTTTAAACCGACCATATTTAAACAATTGACAACTCTTTGCTTTATTTCGTCTTCGCCTAATTTTGTAAGAGTCCTTAACCCGAAAGCGACGTTATCTTCTACCGTTAAAGAATCAAACAACGCCGCCTCTTGAAAAACGTATCCTATTTTTCTTTGAATTTCGCGTATGTCTTTTTTAGGAGCGGAAGTTATTTCCGTATCGTCTATAATTATTGAGCCTGCAGTGGGCTTTATAAGCCCGACTATATTTTTAAGCAAAATGCTTTTTCCCGTTCCAGACGGGCCTATAATAACGAGCGTTTCGCCGTCGTAAACGTCAATATTTACGTCGGTTAAAACTTGTTTTTTGCCGAAAGATTTGTTTAATCCGCGCACTTTTATCATAATTTATCATTTTAAACCGAAGCCGCATAGCCGCTCCGCCGCATAATAAAGCGCAATTGGCGTCGCGCTTCTTTTGAAACCGCCGCCGCGCGCATACGTCCGTTCCTATTTTATATTTAACGCTACAAGAAACGACGTTAAGAAGTAATCCGAAATTAAAATTAACACCATCGAAAGCATTACCGAACTCGTAGTGTATTTTCCTACGCCTTCGGCGCCGCCTTCCGTAGTAAAACCTTTATGACAAGAAACTATCGCTATTATCAAAGCAAAAAAGAAAGATTTTATAAAACCGTGAAAAAAAGTTCTTATCACCATAAAATCTAAAACTTCGTTCCAATACATTGCCGGCGTTACGTCCCAAGAGGTTACAGTGACGACAAGCCCGCCGTAGACGCCGATTATATTTGCCAGCGCGGTTAAAAGGGGAAGCATAAAAAAACAGGCTAAAAATCTGGGAACGGCAAGATATTTTACCGGGTTTGTGCCTAAAGTATATAAAGCGTCAAGCTGCTCGGTAACTTTCATAGTGCCGAGTTCAGCCGTTATAGCCGCGCCGACGCGCCCTGTAACGACTACAGCCGTTAAAACGGGACCCAACTCTATTACCAAAGAAAAACCCGTAATCGTTCCGACATATACGGGTTCGTTAAAAAGATTTGAAGTGGCGGATCCTACCTGAAGCGCAAGCACCATACCTGTGAAAAAAGACGTAAGCATAATAATCGGAAAAGACGCCCAGCCTACCTCAACCATTTGCGCTACGGTATTTTTAGGATTTACGGCTCCTTGTAAAATCCATTTAAAAGTCTCCAAAGCCATAGCCGCAGCCGAGCCTAACCCGTCCAAAAACGATAAAACAGCATTGCCCTGAGCGACGGCAAAATATTTTATAAATTTTTTAGTCTTAATAATTTTTTTCGCGTTTGAACTCATAGAATTAATTATAGCAAAAAATGACGCGAGAATTCTTACCTGCCGTTAAAAAAAATCATATAGACGTATCATAATCAACGTATTCGCCATTGCTGTCTGGAAATTTTGGGATGACAATTAAGAAATCTTAACAATGGCGGCGCATAAAAACGGCAAAAGAGAGCGTTAAACTACAATTCTCGGCACTCTTTGCGATATTGAGCAGGTTATTTCATAGCTTATCGTATCTTGGATTTTTGCAAGTTCGTCGGCTTTAATCTGCTCTTTTCCCTGAACGCCTATCAAAACGACCTCGTCGCCGCGCGAAACGCCTTTTACGCCGGTGACGTCTATCATCGTCATATCCATTGTTACGCGACCTGCTATCGGGCAGCGTTTGCCTCTTACCAAAACGTCGCCTTTATTTGAGAGAAGCCTTGAATATCCGTCTGCGTATCCGACGGGAAGCGTAGCTATTAAAGATTCTCTGCTTGTCACAAAAGTCCTGCCGTAACTTACGCAAAAACCGGCGGGAACTCTTTTAATGGCGATAATTCTTGTTTTCCAAGATAGAACGGGTTTTAATGTTACAAACCTCTCGGCGTATTTAAAAGGGCTTAACCCGTAAAGAGTTATGCCCGGCCGCACCATATCAAAATGCGTTCTTTTGTCTTTAAATAAAGCCGCAGAGTTTGCGGCGTGCGCTATAAACTTTAAACCCAAGCTCGCGCGGGCGTATTTAACTATTTTTGAAAAAACTTCCCGCTGCGTTCTTGTAAAAACAGGGTCGGTGTCGGCGACGGCAAAATGCGTAAACATTCCCGTCATCATAATTTCCTGCGTCTGCGCAATTTTTTGCAAAATCGCATATGAAGCTTCAAGCTGCGCTCCCAAACGCCCCATACCCGTGTCAACTTCAAAATGGAACGACAGCTTCTTATTCAATTTTATCGCTAAATCTTCTAAAGCCGCAAGCGCGGACATTTTTGATAAAACAGGCGTAAGATTATGCGCGACAGCCGCCTGCAAATTTTCTATTGGGAAAACGCCGTCTAAAACCAAAATATTGGTTTTTATCCCCGCATTGCGAAACTCTATGCCCTCTTCAAGCGACGACACGGCTATATAGGACGCCCCCGCGTTTTGCGCTTCTTTTGCGATAGCGGTTCCGCCGTGTCCGTAGGCGTTTGCTTTTATGACGGGCATAATTTTTGTGTCTTTGGCAAGATATTCTTTGATTTTTTTGAAGTTGAAAAGAAAATCGCTTTTATCTATTTCAACCCAGTTTTGACGGTAAAATACAGTCTGTCTTTTAGACGGGGAAAAAAATTTCGCTGATTCTGCAAGCGTTTGTTTTTTCATTGTTCCTCTTTAAACGGCGATTGCGTTAAAAATGAAAGAGTTAAAATTTACGCGCCCGCTTTCTGAAAATCCGATAACGCGAGCGAGCCGGCGCAAACCGCAATTCTTCATTTCTAATTTTCCGTTCTTGTAGTCGTCGGCTCGTATCTAAATCTTGTGTATTCCTTTTCAAATATTAAGTCTATGTCGCCCGTAGGACCGTTTCTTTGCTTTCCTATTATCAGCGTCGCTAATTTTTCTAAATCAGGGTCTTCGCGGCGGTAATACCCCTCGCGGTGTATAAAAGCCACTACGTCGGCGTCTTGTTCTATCGCGCCCGAATCTCTTAAATCTGAAAGCTGCGGTTTATTGTCTTTTCTGCCTCTGTCTTCGGGTTTTCTCGAAAGCTGGGAAAGAGCGATTACGGGAATATTTAAATCTCTTGCAAGCCCTTTTAGAGAACGGGATATTTCAGCCACTTCAAGCTGACGCGATTCAAAGTTGCCGTTTTTATTTGAGCCTCTCATAATTTGTATATAATCTATCATAATTAAAGACAACGGAGTTTTTTTAGCTTCAAGTTCGGCGGCGAGTTTTCTTGCTCTGGCTCTCAATTCTATTACGCTTATGCTTGAACTATCGTCAATAAATATCGGCGATTCCGAAATTTTCTGAGCCGAAGTGGTAAGCCTAGACCAATCTGCGGGGGCAAACCTGCCCTTTCTTAATTTTTGCGCGTCTACCATTGCGTTAGACGCCAAAAACCTCATCATCAGCGCCTCTTTAGACATTTCAAGAGAAAAAATAGCGACGGGCTTTTTTTCTTTTAAAGCGACATGTTCGGCGATATTTAACGCAAAAGAGGTTTTTCCCATTGAAGGGCGCGCGGCAAGTATTATAAGTTCAGACGGCTGAAGACCTGCGGTCATTTCGTCTAGTTTATCAAAACCCGTGCGAAGTCCCGGCACGTCTTTTCTGTCGGAATGAAGTTTTTCCAAAATTTTTAGCGTCGGGTGAACAAGGTCTGAAACTTTTGAAAAACCCGCGGTATCTTTTAACCGCGAGATTCTAAAAAGTTCGCTTTGAGAATTGTCTAAAATTTCACTGGGGGAATATCTTTCGTTATAGGCTTCGCTTACTATGTTAGAGCCTGCGTTGATAAGCTGCCTTAAAATTGATTTGTCGCGGATAATTGAAGCGTAATGCTCTACGTTTGCGGCGGTTTGCACGGAGTTCATAAGACTCGTAAGATACGACGCTCCGCCGATTTCGGCAAATATTGAATTTTTTTTAAGTCTTTCGGAAATTGTAATTATGTCAACGGGGCTGTTTTCAAGGAATAATTCTTTGGCGGCGATAAAAATCTGTCCGTGTATTTCTTTATAAAAATCTTTATACGTTATAATATCAACGGCTTTTACAACCGCTTCTTTTTCTATAAGCATAGCGCCAATAACCGCCATTTCAGCGTC
The DNA here is from genome assembly GCA_031277075.1 of Endomicrobium sp. Taxonomy (GTDB): domain Bacteria; phylum Elusimicrobiota; class Endomicrobiia; order Endomicrobiales; family Endomicrobiaceae; genus JAISLV01. Next base: position 6,000 of record JAISLV010000130.1, read on the forward strand.
TATGGCTTGCGGCGGGGCTTTTTCAATAATTTTAGGAGCAGCAGACATAAAACCTCGTAAAAAAAGAAGCCGAGAAGTTAAGCGTCCGAAAAATCGGGCGACAAAGAAAGCGGCAAACAAAAATTGCCGTTACCCGACTTTTTAACATCCTATCTTCTCAGCTTCGTCGTTTATTATTTTTCGCTTACCACCGCTAATTTTATTTTAGCCGTTACTTCTGGGTGAAGCCGAACGCTTATTTCGTAATTGCCGATTTCTTTTATGCTGTCGGAAAGAAGAATATCGCGTTTGCCGATTTCAAAACCCTGCTTTTCAATGATTTTTGCGATATTTGCGGCTGTCACAGAACCGAAAATTTTACCGTTATCGCCAAGTTTTACTTTAATGCTAAATTCCGAAGCTTCAAGATTTGCGGCAAGCTCTTTTGCCCTATTGATTATCCCTTCTCTTTGTTTTTCAAGCTTTACTCTTTCTCTTTCCCAAATTTTAAGATTTTGGGCGCTGGCTTCCATGACAAGATTTTTAGGAACAAGATAATTTCTTGCAAAACCTTCGGAAACTTCTTTTATTTCTCCCTGCCGTCCGACATTTGTAATATCGGATCTTAATATAACTTTCATTTTTATCCCCCGATGGGCGTCTATAAAAACCTATAATATCCGTAATGCCGCAAAGTTTGCGGCAGTTCAAAGAAAAAATACAAGGGCGTCCTAAGAGCAAAGACAGAGAAATTTCCCGCCGCGCAAATGCCGCAAAAACGCAGGTAAGAACGGGCGTTAAAATTTTTAGAGACGCCTCAAATATTAATTAACCGTAAAAGGCAGCAATGCAAGCATTCTCGCTCTTTTTACGGCGGTGTCAAGCTCTCTTTGATGTTTAGCGCAAGTGCCTGTAATACGCCCCGCAAGAATTTTTCCTCTCTCGGTAACAAAAGCGCGCAGCAAACTTACGTTCTTATAATCTATTTCAATTTTGTCCGCGCAAAAACGGCAGACTTTTCTTCTTATAGGTCCGCCCTTCCTAAATTTTCCGCCGGGACGGCCTTGTCCTTCGCCGGGCTTTGAGCCGCGCGAGGGTTTCTTTATAAATGCCATTATATTTTCCTCCGTAAAACTACAATTAAAAACAAAAATTTATAAACAGTTCCAGCATATCCGAAACGCCGATATTGATATAGCGCAATTTTCAAATTCCCGTTTAAAACGGTATATCTTCGTCTTCGTCGTTTGCGCAATATGCAGACGATTCTTCTTTTGGAACGGGAACGTCGTCAGCTTTAGCGCCGATAGCGGCGGCTTCCGTCTGTTGTCTAATAACCGACAAAAACTGAACCCTTTGAGCTATTACTTCAAGCCGACTTTTTTTTTGCCCGTCCTGCCCTTCCCATTTATTTGTCTGAAGCCTGCCTTCAACATGCACGGGAACGCCTTTTTTAAGACGCTCGCCGCAACGCTCGGCTTGTTCGCCCCAAACTACTACGGGAACAAAAGTAGGGTCTGCGTCTTTCCATTCGCCTGTAGCGGCGTCTTTCATTCTTCTGCTTATAGCTATGTCAAAAGAGCAAACGGCTTTACCCGTAGAAGTGCGCCTTAACTCTGGGTCTCTGGTAAGACGACCGACCATCATTACGTTATTTTGCTCAGGCAAGCGGAGACTGACTGTCTGATTCATTTTTTACCTCCGTTGCGCTTTCTTGAGCCGCAGGTTTTACTTCGGACTTTGCTTGTTCCTGTTTTGCCTGTTCGGCTTTTGCGGCGACTTTTTTCTTTTCTTCAACTTTAACCGTAAGAAATCTTATAACGGAATCGTTAAGTTTGAAAAAGTTTTCAAGCGCTCCGACCATAGAACCTTCTCCTGCAAGCTCCATATAAACATAATTTCCTTCGCGGAATTTGCTTATAGGATAAGCAAGTCTTTTTTTGCCCAGTTGCTGAACGGTTTTAACCGTTCCTTTTGAAGTTTCAACGAGTTTTGTTACTTTTGAGGTAAGCTCTTCAATTTTTTCTGAGGACAATTCGGGGGAACAAATAAACGTGCTTTCGTAATTCATTTTTACACCTCCTTTTTGGTTTTCCCTAAGACAAAACTTGTTTTATGCAAGTCCGCAAAGGGTTAGCCCGTCTAGCAAAAACGAGCAAAGAAAAGCGGCAATACCGCCCGCTCCGCTTATTTTAGTTTCAATATTATACAAAATAAATTCCCATTTGCAAGCGGAGGATTCAATGTGATTGACATCACCCCGCAAAAATTGCATAAAATTTGGTAAAATACACAGCCGAGCGGTTCTAAAAACCTAATGCTTAGTTCCCCGCGCTGCCGCAATTTATAGGTTTTTAGAGACGCCATGTTGAATAATTCAGAAAGGAGCGGTTATGGACAGCGCAAATATTATCGCAAAAGGGACTGACAAAATAATATATCAGAAAGAAGGCGATAAAGCCGTAAAAATTTTTGAAGAAACTTTTTCAAAAGCCGACGTATTAAACGAGGCTTTAATTCACGCTCGGGTCGAGGAAACGGGCTTAAATGTTCCTAAAATCATAGAAATCATAAAATATAACGGCAGATGGGCTATAGTTATGGAATTTATCGAGGGGAAAACGCTTGAAGAACTTATGAGGGAAAACCCTGAGAAAATGCCTGAGTATTTGAATTTATTCGTTGATTTGCAGCTTAGCGTGCATGAAAAACGTTCGCCGCGTTTGGGCATGCTGAAAGATAAAATAAACCGCAAAATCTCAACTACGGATTTAGACGCAACCACACGCTACGACCTCCACTCGCGTTTAGACGCCATGCCCAAACACATTAAGGTATGCCACGGCGATTACGGTCCAAGCAACGTGATAGTAAAAGACGACGGAACTTCTTACATTATAGACTGGGCGCACGCCACTCAAGGAAACGCTTCCGCCGACGCCGCAATTTCTTATTTATTATTTTGCATAAATGGTCAAAACGCTCTTGCCGAAGAATATTTAAACTTGTTTTGCAAAAAAAGCGATACGGCAAAGCAATACATAAAAAAATGGCTGCCTCTTGCCGCGGCTTCGCAACTTTTAAAATACGACGGGAAAGCTAAAGAAATTTTAATGAGTTTTATAGAACAAATAGAACAAACCGTTTAAAAAGAGAGAAAAATGAGAAAATTTAACACCACTATACAGATGTTAAAATACAAAGTGTTAAAAGAAGTCGCGCGCAACGCTTTTGAAGACACTTTAGTTGAATCTATTACGGACATTCCAAAAGCCATCATTCCCGGAAACAAAGCGTCTTTGCGCTGCTGCGTTTATAAGGAAAGAGCGATTTTAGCCGAACGCGTAAAACTTGCCATAGGCGGCGACAAAAGAAACCCGAACGTCATAGAAGTTATCAATATCGCCTGCGACGAATGTCCTGCGGGCGGATACAATATAACTTCCGCCTGCCGAGGCTGCATAGCTCATCAGTGTAAAGAAGTTTGTCCTAAGGACGCGATAATGTTTGACCGCGACCAAAAAGCCTATATAGACAAAACAAAATGCGTTGAATGCGGACTTTGCGCCAAATCTTGCCCTTACAGCGCGATAGCCGACTATAAACGCCCGTGCGAAAAAGCCTGCAAAGCCAAAGCCATACATATGGGACAAGACAATGCCGCCGTCATAAAAAACGATAAATGCGTCGCATGCGGGGTTTGCATTTCAAAGTGTCCTTTCGGCGCAATAATGGACAAATCGTTTATTTTAAACCTCGTAGACATACTTAAAAAAAGCAAAAATAACGAGGAATATAAAGTATATGCCGTCGTCGCCCCTGCTGTTGCAGGACAATTTAATTACGCAAATACTAGTCAGGTTATAAGCGGTTTAAAAAAGCTCGGGTTTTGCGGCGTTTTTGAAGCCGCTTTGGGCGCGGATATGATTGCCTATAAAGAGGCGGAAGAATTAAAAGAAAAAGGGTTTCTTACTACTTCCTGCTGTCCCGCTTTTGTAAATTTTGTAAAAAAGCATTACCCTGATATGTCAAAAAATATTTCTACAAATCTTTCGCCTATGGCGGAAATTTCGCGCCGTCTTAAAGAAAAAGAGCCTTCGGCAAAAATTGTTTTTATAGGTCCTTGCACCGCAAAAAAACTTGAAATACAACAGCCTGAAGTTTGCAAATATGTCGACTGCGCGATAACTTTTGAAGAGCTTCAGGCTTTATTTGACAGCCGTGAAATAGAAATAGAAACGCTTGAAGAAGAAACTGTAGACGACGCGTCGTATTTTGGCAGAATTTTTGCAAGGAGCGGAGGCGTCGCCGAAGCCGTCAAAGAGGCGTTAAAAGAACAAAGCGGCGGCAAAGCTGGGACGCTTGCTGAGGAAACAAATGCCGTAAGCGCGGCAATACAAAACGATTTTGTATATAAACCTATAGTATGCAGCGGGCTTGACTCCTGTAAAACTGCCGTTTTAAAAGCCTCAAAAAATCTTTTACCCGAAAACTTTATTGAAGGCATGGCTTGTCAAGGCGGCTGCGTAAGCGGCGCAGGCTG
>JAISLV010000137.1 GCA_031277075.1 Endomicrobium sp.
ACTGATTGAAATTAATTGTTATAGCCGTCACATTGTCAAAATAATCGCCGATATAACCGTATTCTACGTCTCCAAGTTTGTAATAAACATGAGCTATAGCGTATCTTACGGCATTTGCGGGTATTGCGGCATAAACTTCATTTTTGTATTGAAGCTCGGAAAAAATTACAATTTCAAGTATAGGGTCTTCATTATAAGAAATTGTGTATTTATACCTCGTAAAGCCTTTGTCGCTTTCGCTGTCATACTTGTCTTTAACTATTTTAAAATCTTCTTGTCCTGCAAAAAAATCCTTGACGGATTTCATAGCCTTCTCTCTGTCTTTTACGTCTTTAACCACTATATGAAATCCCATTAAATCTTGGACTTCCGCAGCCTGAGCGCCTATTCTTACTATGTCGCTTGTTTCTCTTTGCAGCCCGTCGTCAATTCCTTTAGATTCTCCAGCGGACGGTCTTGATTTCCCTGAACCTCTAACCGACCCTACTTTTTCATAAACGCTGTATATTGTCTTTATCCTCGAATGCAAATCAAATTCAATATCTTCTTCCGACAAACCTTTTTTAAGCCCGCTTTCAAGATTTGCTAAAATATCCTCAAGCCCGCTGTAATTGAACCCAAGCCTATAGCGTATATCGTTAATCGCGTTCATATAATCAGACGGATGTTCCTGAACAAAAGGCATATTTCTTAAATATTCAAAAGCTCTGCTAAACCCTAGCCTGCTTGCTACGGGAACAAAAACCGTATAAAACAATTTTATTTTCTTTTCGCTTTCCGCGATAGCTTCCGCCCGCTCTTTTTCAAGCCTTTCCATATCGGCTTTCAATTTATTTATTTCTGGCTCAAGATATTTTTCGCGCATTAAATCGCCGTATCTGCGGGCTTCTTTAATTTTTAAATCGCCGTCTATTATTTGTAAATTAACCGCTTCAAGCTCGCCTTCTATACCTGCAAGTTTATCTTTTGAAGAGAGCATATCCTCAAGCATATACGAAAAAACGGCTATAATATTGTTAGGATTTTGCGAAGCCGCGCTGATAATAAGATTCATATAATTTTGCAAAGCAAAACTGTCGTCTTCAAGAGAATCGAAAGAAGGCAAATCCGCTACGCTTTGAAGAAAAGAGACTATTTGCAAAACTTTCTCTTTTTTCCTTTTTTCGTTAGGATTGTATTGCTCTTTAAGAGTTTCTATATCAAAATCGGCAAGCAGCAAAGCCGCGTGATATTCTTCGCCAAAACCCAGCATATAAGAATAATGCTCAACTCTTCGCTGGGCGTTTTGAAACCGCTCGTCGTCTAAACTATAAGCGAGTTTTAAGGCTTCGTCAACGACGTATTGTTTTACGTTTACAGTGTTAATTATTTCCTCTTTCTCTTCTATAAATTCTTCTATAGCGTGAAACGCTTCTCTATCTTTTGCAAACATTTGCGTCCAAAAAATTCCTGGTCCCATAGCCGATTTTTTTTGCCTTGACGTTTTTAAATTATACCAAGCGTCGTATAAATTCGCGTTTTGTTCCGAACTGATAACGCCTCTGTCTGCAAGATATTCAAGAAGCTCTTTTACGCTTTTCTTAGAAATCTCGCTTACGCTTTTTACCGCGCTTGGATTATCTCTAATATCCGAAAGAACCATATATTTAATCATCAGCTCAAAAGTTCTCAAATGCCATCTATAGCTTAAAACCTCTCCGCCTTTTTCTTCCGTATCTCTATAAGACGCGGCGTAAAGGTTTTGCGAAAAAGTCAATTTGCCGTCGGTTTTTCTTTCTTTCATTGCATAATCGCGGTTTCTGACTATTTGAATTCCATAGTCTATAACTTCGCCTATCTGCGATAAAATGTCGTCTATATTTTTTTGCGCTCTTTGACTTTCCTGAGAACCTCTTTCTGCTCCTATTCCTAAAAATCTATCGTATTCCTCTATGAATTTCTTAAATATTCCGTTATCTTTCCCTGCGGATTTAAGTTCTCGGTAATCAAGAAACGTAGCTACGGCTCGGCTGTCTGAAATATTCATCATACCCAAAAAAGGAATGCCTTTGTGAACTTCGCTTGACCCTATGTATGAATCTAAGTTGCCCTCCGACATATAAACGTCAATACCCGCCTGAGAAAGCGCGTATTCAAAAAGCGGAACAAAATTATTTTCCATTATCTGAGATATATGTTTGTCTCGCGAAAGAATATTGTAATAGACATCTGAACCAGAAGTTATGCCGCCTTTTGTTATAGAACCGCCTAAAAGTATTGAATAGTCGTCGTCAGTAAGACGTATAGGCTCTTTATCTCTTGCGCTAAGCGTTCTTGCGACGGCTTCTCTAGCGGAAAGAAGTATACGCTTTACGCCTTCTTCGTATTTTTTTGCCGCCGAGTCCGCGTTTTGCAAAACTTCAGCGTTGAAAGCCTCTCTCAACTCCGCAAGACCGGCGGACAAATCGTTTATGCTGTTTTTTAGAAGCTCTTTTTCATTTTCAGACACTTGCCGCCTTATAGGTTTTTCGTCTTTAAATTCTTCAACAACGGATATCTGCGCGCGTTTTGCGGCGCGTTGTAAAATTTTTTCTTTTTCGTCTTCTATAAAATCAAGCTTTATGTCTATATGATCATAACCCTCAAGCAAAGCGTAAGCTATAAGCGTAAAAGGCTCTTCTTTCCAGTATTCCCAAACGTCTTCGCCAATAGTAAGATTTGTTATTTTCTTTGCGTCTATTTTATTTTTGACGCGATTTTCATTTATCCAATTTATAAAATCCATTTCGGGGTTTTGAGATTTTTTATCCGACAAAACTTCCCTGTAAATATAATACGCCAAACCCGTATATTTGCCCGCGCTAAACCAATTGTTACCTGCAATAGCGATTAAATCGTTCATTATATTGCGTAAATAGCTTTCTTCGTATCGCCTGCCGTTTCTTTTGTCGTTTTCCGCAACGGCGCGTATAATTTCGCCGAATTTTTCAGAATACTTCGCTCTGTTTTCCGCAGAAGACATCGTTTCGTATAAAGCCCGATAAAAATATTTTGAGACGCGCCCCTCGGATTTTATTACGCTCTCTATAAGTTTAGGCGTATTTTCTTCAATAAAATATTTGAAAAAATACTCCTGCAAATTATTTGCGTTTGAATCTTGCTCCTGACGGCTATCGTCTTTTGCAAAAACGGCTTGGCTTATGTCTATAAGAGCCAAAGGCAAAACTGATTTGGGTTTCAGTTCGTTGACCACTCTGGTTTCTTCAGCCACAAGAGCGCCCGTTCTGTAAGTGTCGGCGATAAGAAAAATGTCTTTCCCGTAAATTATTTCTTTAGTTTTTGCAAATTCAGTTTCGGCGTTTTTACCTTGAATTTTCATTCTGCCTTTAAGTTCGCGCCCTCTTGTCTCGGGGCTCATAGAAATATCGTTCATATAATCGTCTTGCTCTATATAGACGATCTCTATTCCTAAATTTTCAGCCGCAATTTTTACTATTTTTTCAACGGCGTTTTCCGGGAAAGTTTTTCTGAAAACTATCGCAAAACCGTCTTTTGAGCCTTTTATTTTTTCCCTCAGCGCATCTTCAAGTTTTTTTGCGTATTCTTTTATAGTATCTTCGTCTTCAAGCCGTAAAAAAAGCAGTTTCTCTTTTTGCTTTTCGCTTGCGCTTTCGTCTATAACTTCAAGCGTTTCTACGGGCAAATGTCTTGTGAGAACGGAATTCAATATTTTATCCGAAAAATCAAGCAAATCTTTTTGCGCGGCAATTATGCCTTCTACGTTTTGATAAGCCTCGCCGCCAACTCTGTTTTGCTCGGAAATATACGTTTCAAAATCGTCGCTTTGCAAATATTTATGGAAATTTTGAGCGTTTCTTCCGCTTATGTCGCTTTCATAAATTTCGTCCGACAAACCTCTCTTTCTCAGATACTCGCCGAAACTTTCGTATATGGGAGAACTTTCGTTTTTCAAAGCGTCGCGTTCGTAAATTTCATGCGCGATTAAAGCGTTGATTTTAGTTTCGGCGTCGTCTATATTTTCATATTCCGCAAGAGCGTCGAGCAATTCCTTATGAACGTAAAGAGCTGCGGAATTTCCCGCAGCAGAAAGAGCGGCAAAACACCAGCCGTCTTCCCTCATAAGAGAAGCCGTATCGCTTATCGTCACCGAAACGTCGTCAAAGATTCTTTCAAGGCGGCTTTTAAACGCGTCCCTTATTTTTATAAGCCGTTCTTCTTTGTTCTCAAGCGAATGACGCCTTATTTCAAAAATTACGACGATTATTTGCGAAATCAAGGCGGGAGTAAGGAAAGATAACAATTCTTTTGCGCCATATTTCCTAAGCGATAAATTTTGCGCAAACTGATACGAGTTTTTTTCCCCGTATATCGACGCGCCCGCGTTAAAAAGTATTTTGCTTACGCTTAAAAAAAGCGCGTCGGAAATATCGTAATTTAACAAATTATACGCTGCAACTGCCGACATTTCTCCAAGCGTCGTAACCGTTTTAGGCGCGCTTTCGTCGCCCCTGTCTAACGGCGCGGTTTCCTCGCGCCAAATTCCGCCAGAAAAATATTTGACCGAAATTTTATTATTTTCTTCGTCAATTTGAATATAGGCGTCGGCAATTTCAGACTTTGCTTTTAGCGCCGTAGTAAGAGAACCTGCGTCAAGTCCTGCGGCTATAGCGGCTCCCGCGCCGTCTGCGACGGCTTTTACAAAGGCTTGAACTTCCATTTCGTATAAAGCGGGACGGTTTATAGCGGAACTCTGCTGGGAAAGAGCTTTTGCGTACTCAATATATTTCTCGGGGTAATCTTTTGCCTGCGAAGTAATGTTTGGAGTAAAACTTACGTTTGAAATTTGCCTGCCGTTTAATAAATCAGTTATGCCGCTTGTGTGAAAACCGCCGGCTACTACCGCTTTAACTTTGGCGTTTGCGGAATTTTCAACCGCAGCTTCGGCGTTTGCGCGGACTCCGAAAACGGAAAGCAAACTAACTTGAGAAGGTTTTTGCGAAGAAAACATTTTATCTACAAAAATATGATTTCTTTCTAAATTTGCGTCGTTAAATTTTTCAGCCTGTTTTTCCCGCTCTGCGGCAAAATCGGATTTATCGTCTGAAAAATAGCGGGGAATAAGAGTTTTAAATTTATTCAGGTTTCGTTTATAGTATTCGTATTCGTAAGGCGTCGCTTGAGCGCAAAGAACGTTTTCATAAACTTTTACAAACTGCGATAAAAATAAAATATTTGCGGCGTTTTCGTCTTTAACGCCCGCCTGAACAAGCTCTTGAGCAAGAGCGTTTTCCTCAATAAGAAATTCAATTTGATTTAATTTATCCGAGAGTCCAAGCGAATTGACGAAATTGTTTAATTGCGGATATTTTGAAAGGTTTAGTTTTTCCCTATTTTGATAGAGATAAACGATAAAAGACTGCCTGTCGCCGGCAGTATTTGCAAGAGAGGTAAGCGTCGAATAATCTTTATAGCTTAAAAGATTTTTTGCGTTCTCAAAAAAAGCCGCCGTTTGCCGTTGAAGTTTTTTTTGGCTTACGGAAGCGGACATATCCGAAACTAAGCAAAAAAGAGCGACGTTTGGATAATCGTTTATATTTACGCCGTTTTGCTCGGCTTCTTTTTTAAGATATTTAAAATATTTATCGTCGCTTGACAAGCCCAGACGATAAGCCGAATAGTTTTCAAAAAGTTTATTTTGGCGGTATGAAAAATATTTGCCGCGCAAAGCGGCGATATTTGTTTCTAGGGATTGCGTAAATTTTAAAATTTCAGATCTGTTTTCTATAATCTGCGCAAATAAAATGAGATTTGCGATATAAGTTTCTCTATCTTCAAGCGGATTAATTTCTTTTGAATTTTTTGCGGCAAAATATTCCGCTCCCGTCAAATTCCCGCTGTCAAGCATAGCCTGTATAAAAGCGTCGGCGTTTTTTTTGTCCATGCTTGAATACAGCCAGCTGAAATCGCTTTTCTTAGAAGCGCCTTCCATATAGAGTTCAAAAGACGGATAAACTTCGGCAATACGGCTAAGCAATGCGGCTATTTTTTTCTGCGCTTCAACGTTAAAATGCAAATCCTGTATATTAAAAACCAAATCTTTTCCGCTTTTATAAGAGGCGTCTGTTACAGAAACGCCTGCGGATGAGGTCAAATAACGCAAAGAAGGCGCTTTTACCGGCGCGCCGAAAGCCGCCGTCTGAAAAGACGACGCCGCAAGACAAATGCAGATAAATAATGAAATTATTTTTTTTCTCATCGTTTATGCCGTCGCTTTTTACTTATTCGCCGTCAAAGTTTTATATCTAAAATACGCTCGCCTTTTGAGTTTTGTATAGCGACATTTTTGAAATTAAGCGAATATTTCTCAGAATACTCTCTGGCTTGACGGCTGATAATGTTTACTATAAAATCTTTCACTTTATCGTCTGAAATATCGGCGCTCAAATAAACGAGATTGTCTTCTTCAATCGCTAAATACCGCAAATTCAGCATTGATATTAAAACCCCTAAAAACGGGTTAGTCCTTGCGGACATATTCACTTGCGATATTATCATACGCGCTACGTATTCTCCGTCTGAAATATCGTGTTTGCCGTCAATAGACGCAGGCGCTGTGTCTGGTCCTTCTATTTCAAGCAGATTTCTTGTCTCGTAATCTCCGCGCGAAATGCGCATATGCATATAATTTTTAACGTCGTCAATATTTTGAACGATTCTAAAAAGCACCTGTTTGTCGTCGTCAAAAGCGCTTACCGCCATATATTTTATTTCGGAATCGCTGCTTAAAACCACTCTCGTTATGGCAAGCACCGCAGACTGCATTTTTCTCACCGCTTCGTTCACTTTGTCGGCTTCGTTTGAGGTCAAGTCTTTAAGCTGCATATCCAAATATAAAGTTCTTCCAAATTTCTCTACGACGGCGTCAACGCCCGTGTCTTTTTTCACCATATCCGCGAGAATTTCGTTAAGTTTTTCTTTAGGATAACTTACGTTCCACGCGCCGCAGGAAACTATAAAAAAAGGCAAAACTAAAGACATTAAAAAATACGCGGTCTTATTTAATTTCATTTTTATTGCGTCTTTTCGGAAAACGATTTTTGCGCTTCCTGTTTTTTGGCGGCTTCAAGCTTTTCTATAGCCGCGTCGATAGACTCGGGCTTTTTCTTCCCCAGTTTTTCAAGCGTCTCTTCCAAATCGTCAAAGTCCATTTCTTTTTCTATAACCAGTCTTTTTGCGATAGCGTCCAGCGCGTCCCAATTTTCTTTCAAAAATTCTTCAACCTTAGCAAGAGAAGAATTCATTATGCTTATCGTTTCATTGTTAAGTTTTTCTTTTAAACTTTCAGACATAAGTTCTTTTGGTATTGAAGAATAATCGCCCACATATCCGCTTGCGCCCATGCCCACTTTCCAAACCATAGCCGTAGCTTTATACATAGCCGCTCTGAAATCCGCAGAAACTCCGGTAGTGGTCGTGCCGTATTTAAGTTTTTCGGCTACATATCCCGCCAAGGAAACCATAATATCGGCAAGAATTTCGTTTTTGTCTTCGCTGTGTCGCTCTTCTTTAGGGTTTGGCATAACCAGCCCCAAAGACCCTTGATGCGATTTCACGGTAATTTTAAAAACGTCGTCGGTAGGATGGAGCATATACAAAACCAAAGCATGCCCCGCTTCGTGGTAAGCGGTCATTTCAAGCTCTTGCGCAGACATTTCCAAATGCGTTTCCAAGCCCAAATCTATTCTGTCCATAGCGGCGGATATATCGTCCATTTCAATATTCTCTTTGTTTTTTCTTGTGGCTATTAACGCGGCTTCTTTCACTATATTTTCAATATCCGCAGGCGACTTATAAACGGCTTTTTTGGCAAGCCTGTCTATTTTAATATCAGGCGAAACTTTTACCTGCTTTAAATAAAATTCAAAAAGTCCTTTGCGGTCTTTAAGGTTTGGAAGCGTTATAGTAATCTTTCTGTCAAAACGTCCGGGACGAAGCAAAGCTCTATCTAAAACTTCCTCGTTTGCGTTTGTCGCGGCTATCACTATGACATTTGAATGCTTGCTTTCTAAACCGTCCATTTCAACAAGGAGCTGGTTTTGAGTGCTGTTAGTTTCTTCCCCGCCGCCCATATAAGAAAAAGTTCTGCCTCTTCCTATAACTTCAATTTCGTCTATAAACACAATACACGCGCCGTCTGTATAAGAATATTCGCGCGCTTTTTTAAACAAATCTCTTACCCTCTTTGCCCCTACGCCCACAAAAACCTCAACAAATTCGCTGCCCGCCATTGAAATAAAAGGGATATTGCATTCGGTGGCTATAGCTTTTGCAAGCAAAGTTTTTCCGCATCCGGGAGGTCCCATAAGCAAAAGTCCTTTTATGATTTTTCCTCCGATTTTTTGAAGCTGTTTCCTGTCTTTGATAAGCTGAACGACTTCTAAAGCCTCTTTTTTTGCGCCTTCAAGACCTACTACTTCGTTAAAAGTAATTCTGATATTATCGGCTTTGATTTTACTTTTTTTGACTTTTCCAAACCCTCCGCTTAAAACGTTCATATACATAAAAACAAAAGCCGCCGCGCTTGCGAAAGCAAGGATCAACTGTATAGGCATTGTGGCAAGCGTCATAGTTCTGTAAAAAGATTCTAGTTTGCTAAGACCATAAATTGAAAGTATGACAAGCAAAACCAAAATAATCGTTATAATTATCCACATTTTGTTGTTTTGGAAAAAAATTTTAAACTTTCTCATAATAAAAATTACCTCTTTTTATATTAACATCTTATATAAATTATAGCTCTTATACGGCGTTATTTCAAATGATTTAAATCTATAACAGACAAACGCAAGAACAATATTTACAGACGACAGGCAACCGCTCGCCATCCCCTCTTACGCAAAGCGGGAAGAAACAACTGCAACGCCAAACGCCATTGGGCGTCTCTAAAAACCATAACGCCAGTCCAAGCCTTGCGCCTTGAGACATTGTCTTTGCGACATTTGGGCATCAGAAAATTTGTCCGTCCTTGCTCTTAGGACGCGGCTTGCATTTTCTTCTTTGAACTGCCGTAAAATTTGCGGCAAT
>JAISLV010000201.1 GCA_031277075.1 Endomicrobium sp.
TATAGCGTTAAGGGCGGCTTTGTCGAGTTTGAAAGGAATGTTTTTGAAGCTGAAACTGAAAGTCCTCTGTTTAGCGTTTCGTATAAAGCCGCTACAAGTTCTATAGAAAGTATACTTAAAGATTTTTATAAAAATTTTACTAATTATATAGTAAAAAGGCTTTATGAAGCCAAATATATGAAAGTAAAAAGAGAATATTATTCGGAAATGCCTCTTGTAAAAAGCGCGTCGGTTTATTCGCTTTTTATTAAAGCCTTAGGCAGAGAAAAAAGCTATAATATGACCGAAGAACTGCTTCAAAAAGGGATTATACAAGTTATTCCCGTAATAGTATCCGGCAGAGAAATCAAAGTCGTAGTTGAAACCGAGTTTTTAAAACATATCAATTTGACGCCCGAAGACATAGCCTCTTCAATAGACAACGCTTTAAAGAAAACCGCCGCCGCTGTAAAAACCTCTGCTTCGTCTATTAACGATACAATTTATATAGCGCCATATGATAAAAGCCCGTCTTTATTTTTTGGAAATATTGATACGGGCGTAATAGGAGTAAATAAAGCGTTATACGATATTGAAGACGAGGCTTTGCGTAAAAGTCTGTTTAAAACAGGTTTTACGCACGAGATAAGGCATAGTTTATACGGACATATATCCGACAGAAGTTTGCTTGACAGTTTTGAAGAAGCCGCCAATTTAGCCGACGTCAGAATACTTCTTGAAGAGGCTTTTAATTACGCCGCGCAAAGAGAAGACGAAAGCGTTGAAGATTATCAAAAAAGGGTAAAAAACGATATTGTATATAAGCTTTCGCAGATTTTAGAAGACGACGCTTATGCTTCGTCTACAAAAACTAAAGATAGAAAAATCAGATTTTTGCAGAAAGTTAAAAATTATGTTTTTGGAATAGAAGACATTTCAATACTTTTAAACAGAAAAGACCTTAAAAACGGCGATATCTGGCATATAATTTCAGAGTATGTCGACGCCGACGTCTACGCTGACATTATAGAAAAATTAAACGGCGAAAGAACATATTACTTGAACGGTCGGGAAAAAATAAAAAGCAGAATAGCCGAGCTGAATGCGGAAGCCGCGTATATTGCAAATTCGGACGTTTTGGAAGTCTTGTCAAATTCAATATCCGAGCTTAAAGAACTTGACGCGGTTTATAAGCGAAAAGCGGCGGAACGCGCAGCGGCTATCAGAAAAATGAAACAGGACGCAAAAGAAAAAACGCCCGTTATATTGGCAAATCAAAAATATATTTTTTCAAACGTCGCTAATATGGACGAAAGCGGAAACGTTATAGCGCAGCCGCTGTCGTTTGAAGAATATATGGAAAAAGCTAAACGCACGACTATAGGAAACGCCAAGAACAAAAGCGGAATAATAGACGGTAAAGTTATAAGAGAAGTCGATAACAAAATCGCAGACGCGCGAGGCAAGCTTGAAAATTCTTTGCGTTCTTCGGGCTTTAGCGGAAGCGAAACGGATATGCTGCTAGACGCTTTTGATAAAAATTGCAAAGCGGTTTTAAGACTTCTTTATTACAATTTGCCCGAACATTTCTTTAGGCGCTATTACACTGACAATACTTCCGTAAAAAACCATTCTTTTACGCATTCCGTAGAAGTTCTAAACAATATGTTTGATATACTCCGATACGACGAGACTCTCTTGTCGGCTTTAAAAAAAGGCGAACTTGATATGACGACATTAGTCTTTAGCGCGTTTATGCACGATTTGTCAAACATTGTAGCGCGCCATAATCACGAGATTAATTCAACGTATATGATAAACGCTGTTTTAAATAACGCTCAAGGCATTTCTCTTTACGAAGAAAACGCGCAAGGCGAAAAAGTATTCAGAGAGGTTTCGGGCGTAATTGAAATAGACGTTACGACAGGCAAATCTGCCGGCGCAAATACTGCGGATAGAGAAAAAATATCAATAGACGCAAGCAAACTAAAATCCGTGTGTTTAGGACATAAAAAAATAAGTTCGGGCGAAATAAGAGACGAGCATAAAAAATATCATGAAGCGGGTTTGCTTCACGATGCCGACGCTTTTTCCGCAGTTTTTAATTTGGGAAGACTTTTAGATATTTGGATAAGCGAAGGAGCGCCTATTTTTAACAAAGATTTGACTTTAAAAACAAGAATAGAACTTCTTATGCTGTCAGGTTTTACAGAAGGAACGGGAGACGCTTTAAATGAAATTATTCGTCATGGATATGTTAGACACAACTCGGCGCTTTACGTTACTGAAGGAGCAAAAATAGCAATAGAAAACTTAAGAACGGCCGGGACTGAAGCTATCAAAGACTTTATTGCAAGCGTAGCTGATAAAATAACTAAAATTAAAAAAATTGAAACTAGAAATCTTACTACGGTTTATTCCGAAACCGACATAGAGGCTATGAAACGGGCGATAGAAGATATTATAACCGCTTACGACAAAGTTATTGCGGATCCTTCTTATATAAGAATTTTAGACGATAGAGAGAAATATGAAAAAACGGCTCCAAAACCCGTATTTAATCAAGCGGATATGATAAGGCTTATAAATTATTTACACGGCGAGCCCGTCGTTCTTCCCACAAACGCCGTTATAAGCGACGTTCACGGCGCGGCGGAAAGATTTGACTCTCTTTTGAAAAGCCTTCTCAATATTAGAGAAGATGAAGTTCTCACTCCGCAGCTATTGTCTGAAAGACTTCTAAATTCTACTATAAATACTTTATATGTATTGGGCGATAATCAAGACAGAGGTCCCGACCCGATTACCGTGTTTCGCCTTGTGAAAGCCATAAAATATTCCGGGAAAGGCAAGTTTGTCACAGGAAATCACGATATAAACGCTTTAATGAATATTTTGGGAGTTCATCTTCCTTTCTATAAAGGCTACAACGGCATAAAAAGCGATTATGTAATTTTAATTCCGTCTTCTTCGGCGCTTGACGAAGAAATTAATTTTAACGTAAGGGAACGCCTTGAGAGAGAACTGGATAGAGAAGAAGAATATAAGAATTCAATAAAAAATTTGCCTAATTTTAAAAATATGACCAATGAAGAAAGGCAAGCCGCCGAGTCTGAGTTTAAAAGCAATATAAAAGGATATACAGAAAAAGAATTTTGGGCGATAGAATTTGCAAAATACGTAGCTTGGGCTAATGAAAATCAGCCGAAATGGGAAGATTCTTTAAAAGAGGCCGTTTCTATTTTTGAATATCTTTACGGAGAGAAAATAGATATGAAAAGCGGGAAAGATATTTTAAACTTTCCCGAAGATTATCCAGACAGCGTTTCTCCCGTAAAAAATGACGAGGCTTTGCGGGAATGGTGGAAAGATATTTTAGGGCACAATGTAGGCACTATAATTTACAGAGGTTTGCGCGACGTCAACAAAATGTCTTTAAATTGGTGGAAAGACAAACGCGCCCAGCTTGAACGCATATCTGAAACATATCCGCTCAATAAATCTTATTGGGATAGGCTTTTTCAAATTTTAGACGCGGTTATCAAAGACCAAGAGGAACGTCTCCGCGCGGCATATACAAGCGGAAACTGGGAACAGCTTGTTGTGGACGCTATAATGTATCGCAATTTTGAAAGCGTCGAATGGTCTGCTTACGACTGGATTTTTCACAGTTCTTGGGGCGATATAAAAAGCGGATTTTTGTCGGTGAGAAACAAGGAGCTTGCCAAAAACGGCAAACCGCTTTTAACAAATTCAACTTATATACAAGACCCGCT
>JAISLV010000064.1 GCA_031277075.1 Endomicrobium sp.
ATAAGTTCAGTTGACGAAGACGGTTTTCCAAATACAAAAGCTATGCTTTCTCCTATAAAAAGAGAAGGCGTTAAGACATTTTATTGGCATACAAATTCTCCAAGTTTAAGAGTAAAACAATACGGGAATAATCCAAAGGCTTGCCTATATTTTTGCGACGGACATTTTTTTAGAGGCGTAATGTTAAAGGGAACGATGGAAGTTTTAAACGATAAGAAAATCAAAAAAGAACTTTGGAAAGACGAGTTTGAAGTTTATTATAAAGGCGGCTGGGACGGCGGCGATTTTATAATATTAAAATTTACGGCGGAAAGCGCAAGATTTTACGAAAATTTCAGTTCCAAAGATTTTACCGTCTGAAAACTTATAAAATTAAAAAAAATTAAATTGTTGAGAATAAAAAATGAGATTTTTTAAGATATTCGCACTGTGTTTTTTAATCGCTTCCTGTTCTCATCCGCATCAAAATGACGACGGAGGCAGGGAATCTATTCAAATTAAAGGTTCCGACACCATAGTAAATCTCGCGCAGGTTTGGGCTGAAAGGTTTGTGGCTAATAAGCCCGACGTCAATGTCGGCGTCACAGGCGGAGGTTCAGGCACGGGTTTTGCGGCTTTGTTTAACGCTACATGCGATATTGCCATGTCTTCAAGAGAAATAGAAGAGAGAGAAAAAACTCTTGCGCAAAATAAAAAAGTTTCTCCGCTTGAATTTAAAGTAGGGCTTGACGGGCTTGCCATACTTGTCAATAAAGATAATCCCGTAGATAAACTTACCATTTCGCAGCTGCGCGATATTTTTACGGCAAAAATTACCAATTGGAAAGAAGTCGGCGGCTATGACGAAAAAATTGTAATTCTTTCGCGCGAAAGCAATTCAGGGACGCATATGTTTTTTAAAGAACACGTTATAAGAGGCGGGGACAAAAACTCAAAAGAAGAATTTTCACCGCGTTCTCTTCTTATGCCGTCGTCGCAGGCAATTTACGATGAAATTTATCAAAACCCTCACGCTTTAGGATATGTAGGCATGGGTTTTATTAACGCCAAAGTCAAAGCATTGTCTGTGTCTGTAGATGAAAACAGCGAATATATTTACCCCACTTCTGAAAACGTTTTGAGCGGGAAATACCCCATATCTAGACCTCTATACTTATACACTAACGGTCGTCCGCAGGGGCTGACAAAAGATTTTATAGATTACGCTCTGTCAGACGCGGGACAAAAAATAGTGCTAGAAACCGATTTTGTGCCGATAAAAGCGGTAAGTATATAAAGTAAGAGGTTCAATTTTAGAGACACCCATATAGTGTTGGAAAACGGGATACCGACGCGCGATACAATACAGCGTGTAATGGGGAGCATAAATCCTAAGGTAATGAAAGGGTTTTTTGGGGTGTTTAAAAAGGCGTTAGAGGAAAGGGAAGGGGAAAAAATAGACTGGGGAAAAATGAGGAGCGGCGGAAATAAAAAAGAGGAAGCGTTCATACAGTAAGCGCATGGAGTAAAGAAGACGGGATATGTTTTGGGCAAAAGACGCTAAGAAAAGGCGGCAATGAGATAATAGCGATAAAAGAGTTGTTGGAAGTAATAAGCGTTGAAGGGCATATAGTGACGATAGATGCAATAGGAACGCAGAAAGAAATAGCAAAGAAGATAGTAGAAAAGAAGGGAGATTACGTATTGGCGGTAAATAAAAATCAAGCGGATAAGTATGAAGAAATAAAGACATATTTTGAAGACAAGAATCTCTTGAAGAAGATAGAGGAAGAAGAAATATATGTAGAGACAACAGATGGCGGGCAGGGACTTTGCCGCAAATTTTGCGGCAGGGCAAAGAAGAAAATGCAAGCCGCGTCCTAAGAGCAAGGACTGACAAATTTTCTGCAATCCGCAGAGACAGTGTCTCAAGGCGCAAGGCTTGGACGGGCGTTGGGGTTTTTAGAGACACCATTAAGCAAAAACGGCGCGCGATCAAAAAGATTTTAAAGTAAAATATACGTCTGATTTTAACGGAATTTATGAAAAGAAAAATAATTGATTTTATCATAGAAAAAATAATATTTTTGTGCGGCGTATTGTCTATTGTTTTTGTAGTGTTAATTTTTTGTTTTTTGCTTAAAGAAGGAGTTTCATTTTTTAAGGATTACGACGTTTTTAAGTTTGTTTTCGGAAAGTTGTGGTATCCGTCTTCAGAACCCGCGCAATTTGGAATTTTGGCTTTAATAGTCGGCTCAATTTATGTTACGGCGGGAGCTTGTTTAATAGCCGTGCCTTTGGGCGTCGCAGCGGCTTTATATATTTCTGAAATTGCTCCTGCTGGAGTTAGAGACGTTTTAAAATCTTGCGTAGAGCTTATGGCTGCCGTGCCAAGCGTAGTAATCGGGTTTGTAGGTATGGCGACGCTTGTTCCTTTTGTCCGCGAACTTTTTGACATTCCCACCGGTTTAACCGCTTTTTCAGGTTCAATAATGCTTGCTTTTATGGCAATGCCTACAATAGTTACAATTTCAGAAGACGCTATACGTTCGGTTCCTTGGTCTTATAAAGAAGGCGCGCTTGCTTTGGGCGCAACGCGCTGGCAAACTATAAGAAGAATAGTTTTAAAAGCAGCTATGCCCGGGATAATTGCCGCTATAATGCTTGGCATAGGAAGAGTGATAGGCGAGACGATGGCGGTAATGATGATAACTGGAAACGCCGCGCATATCCCGTCTTCTATTTTTGAGCCTGTGCGCACTATGACGGCTACAATAGCCGCCGAAATGGGCGAAACTGTCCGCGGCGGCATGCACTATAAATCTTTATTTGCTATAGGTTTAGTTCTTTTTGTAATTACTTTTTCAGTAAATTTTATAGCGGATTTAATTTTAGGTAAGAAAAAACGCAAATAATGCGGCATATATTTTGAAAACGGAGTTTTTGATTGTTTAAATTAAGCCCTAAATTATCGCAAAAAATATTTTACGCGCTTTTGTTTATGGCGACGCTTCTTGTAATTACGCCTGCGGCGATAATCATTTATATAATTATCAAAAACGGCGCGTCGGCGATTACTTGGGAATTTTTAACTTCAATGCCTAAAGACGGTATGCGCGGCGGGGGGATTTTCCCCGCTATAGTCGGCACGCTTTGCATAGTGTTGTGCGCAATTTCTTTAACGCTTCCCATAGGCGTTTGCGCCGCGATATATTTAAACGAATACGCAAAAGACAATTTGCTCACCAGAATAATAAAACTTGCTATAGTAAATCTTGCGGGAGTTCCGTCTGTTGTCTACGGCTTGTTCGGTCTTGGAATTTTTGTAATGTTTATGAATTTCGGCGTTTCAATTATAGCGGGCGCTTTAACGCTTTCAATTATGGAACTTCCCGTAATAATTACTACTGCGCGCGGCGCATTGAGCGGCGTTCCGCATTCTTTTAGAGAAGCCAGCATGTCTTTGGGCGTAAGCCGCTGGCAGACGATAAGGCATATAGTTTTGCCAAACGCGCTGCCGGGCATTTTAACAGGCGCAATTTTAAGCATAGCGCGCATTTCAGGCGAAACGGCGCCCATATTATTTACAGCCGCAGCTTTTTACGTTCCGCATATGCCTACTTCTATATACGACCAAGTAATGGCTTTGCCGTATCATTTGTATATTATTTCAACTCAAATTCCAAATATGCCAAAGAACATAATTTTCGGCACGGCTTTGGTTTTATTAATGATGGTTTTAAGTATGAGTTTAATTGCTATAGTGGCTAGAATATATTTCCGCAAAACCCGCAAATGGTAAAAATAATGGAAAAAATAGACAAAATAAAAGTAGAAAATTTAAGCTGCTTTTACGGCGGCAAACTTGCTCTAGAAGCGCTTAATATCAACGTTGTAAAAAATGAGATATTGACTATTATCGGTCCTGCAAACAGCGGGAAGACGTCGTTTTTGCGCACGCTTAACAGAATGAACGATTTTGACGCAAATTACGCGCGCAAAGGCGCGGTATATCTTGACGATGAAAATATTTTTTATATGAACCCCGAAAAGCTGAGAAAGCGCGTCGGCATGCTTTTTGCCATGCCTATACCCCTTCCTATGAGCATTTACGAAAATATAGTTTATGCTCCAAAAAGGCTTGGACTTGTTTCAAAAAAAAGCGATATGGACGACATAGTTAAAGAGGCTTTACAAGAGGCTTCGCTTTGGAATGAAGTAAAAGACAGGCTTAATTCTTCGGCTATGAAAATGTCGGGCGGGCAGCAGCAAAGGCTTTGCATAGCAAGAATTCTTGCCATTAAACCCGAAGTGATTTTGTTTGACGAGCCAAGCTCCGGGCTAGACCCTATTTCAACGGCAAAAGTTGAAGAATCAATGATTGAGCTTAAGAAAAAATACACTATAGTCCTTGTTACAAACAATGTAAAGCAGGCGTCGCGCGTTGGCGACAGGACGGCGTTTTTCTTAATGGGAAAACTAATAGAGGTAGGAAAAACAGGAGAAATATTTGTGTCCCCGAAAGAAAAACAAACGGGAGATTACATAACGGGCAGATTCGGATAACAGAAGCGGTTATATGAAAAAAGCAATAGCGATAAATGTATGAAACAAAAAAATACGATAAAATATAAAAACAATAGCCAAACAAAAAACGCGTTTATTTTTGAGGGCGGCGGAGCGTTAATGCGGCAAAATTTTATTTCTTACGACTATAAAAATCATAATATAGAAAAAAACATTGGCGATAGAATAAACGGTATTTTTTCTAAAATTAAAATTGATTATTCTTGGTCGTTTTCTAATGCTACAAGAAAAGACACAGGCTATATTACGCATAGTTATCATCGTTATCCTGCAAAATTTATTCCTCAACTCGCTTCTCGTTTGATAATGCAATACTCCAAAGAAGGCGATTTTGTGGTAGACCCCTTTGGCGGATGCGGTACAACCGCGCTTGAAGCAAAAACGGCGGGCAGAAATTCTTTAGGCGTAGATATAAACCCTGTCGCCGTTTTAATCGCTAAAGCTAAAGCGACCGTCATTGAACCAAAAAAACTTGAGATAGAATTCAGTATTTTAAAAGATAAGATTGCTTTATATAATGAAAATACAGATGTAGAATTACCAGCACATAATAGAATAGATTACTGGTTTAGACAAGAAGAGAAAAAAGAGCTTGCATATATATTGTCTAAAATATCAGAAGTTAAAGAAACGGATATAAGAGATTTTTTTTATTGCGCTTTTTCTAATATTTTAAAAAACTGTTCTATCTGGCTGCAAAAAAGCAATAAGCCTACTAGAGATTTTACAAAAGAGCCGTCAAAGCCTATTGCGATTTTTTATAGACAAGTAAAGATGATGATGAAAGGCAACCAAAGTTTTTATAGTCTATTGCAGGAAAAATCTTTTTCTAAAATAAGAAGTCGGGTTGTATGCGGCGACGCGCGGAAAATTCCCGTAAAAAACAATTCGGTTGACTTAATTGTCACTTCGCCTCCATATGTAACTTCTTACGAATATGCAGATTTGCATCAATTAAGCGCGTTATGGCTTGAATATATAAAAGATTTGAGCGATTTTCGCAAACTTTTTATAGGGACTTCGTGCTGCGGCGAAAATAAAACTGATGTAAATAGTTTGTTTGCCCGACAAATAATTGAAAATTTGGAGCTGCAAGATAAGAAAACGGCTAAAGAGACTGCAAAGTATTTTAGCGATATGAATCAGGTTTTTGTTGAAATGAAGAGAATATTAAAGAAAGGCGGAAAAACTTGTATTGTAATAGGAAATACAAGTTTAAAAAAAGTTGAAGTTTTGAACGCTGAAGTTTTTACAGAACAGTTATTAAATCTCGGGTTTAAAATAATTGATATTATTAAACGGGAAATACCTTCAAAAAATCTGCCTTCAGTAAGAGATGAAATTACTGGGAAATTTGCAAGTTTAAACACTGTAAATAAAAAAATGATTTATCCGACAGAATACATTTTAATTGCGGAGAAACAATAATGGACTTCAACGATTTGGTTAGACTTTATGAGGATACAAAAAAAGAATATGGCGATAAAGCATACAGGTATATTTCAAAAATTTTATCAAAAGCAAAAGAGCGGCATTTAAAGGATTTTGCAGGCGGCGACCACGAACAATCTTGGAGAGCGTTTAAAGGTAAAAATCTTGAGAAGTTGATAGAATATATTATTGTATCTGAAATTAAAGAGTTAGGATTACAAATTATAAATGGGAATACTTTAGAAAAATCCTTAGATTCAAATCTATCAGACGAACTTTCTAAGGTAAAAAGAAACCTATTGATAAATTATGGCGAGTTTGGATGTCATCTGCCAGATATTGATATTATTGTATATAATCCGAAAGACAGTAAAGTTATAGCCGTATTGTCAATCAAGGTGACATTAAGAGAAAGAATAGCTCAAACTGGATATTGGAAAATAAAATTATCTTTAAGCAATTTAACTAAAGATATAAAAGTATATTTTATTACTTTAGACGAAGACCAAACGCTAAAGAATAAAGAAAAAAAAGGCAGAGCTATTGTTGAAATGGATACGGACGGCGGCTATGTTTTAAGTGAAAATTATATTGAAGAAAGCGATAAAGTAAAAACATTTGACAAGTTCATAGAAGATTTAAAAAAGGTAATAGATGCAAGATAAAAAAGATTTAATTATAGAATCTACAACGCTTTGGGATTTTCCAAGACAAAATTACGGCAAGACAGCGCACGGAGATAATAAATACAATGGAGTTACTCCAGCTTTCATAATTTGGAATTTATTGCAAAGATATACAGAAGAGGGAGATTTAGTCGTTGACCCTATGTGCGGCAGCGGAACTACAATAGACGTTGCAAAAGAATTAAAGAGAAAAGTTATTGGTTTTGATTTGAACATTGTAAGAAATGACGTAATAAAAAACGATTCTCGTAATATTCCATTAAAAGATAATTCTGCGGATTTTGTTTTTATAGATTCTCCATATTCTAATAATATTACATATTCAAATGATGAAAGATGTATAGGAAAGATTTCTTGTGAATCAATAAAGTTCTATGATGAATTAGAAAAAGTTATTGTTGAGATAGCAAGAATTTTAAAACCAAACAAAGTAATGAGCTGGGTAATAGCTGACCAGTGGATAAAGAAGAAATTTACCGCTACTGGATTTTTATTATGGCAGAGGCTAGAAAAATATTTTGAACCAATGGATATAGTTTGTATAACAAGGCATAATCAAACGTCAAATACAAGTTTATGGCATAATCGCGCGCGCAGATTTAACTTTTACCTTAGAGGATTTAAATATTTATTTATAATGAAGAAAAATAAATAATTAG
>JAISLV010000084.1 GCA_031277075.1 Endomicrobium sp.
GTTTCTTTTGCCGTTGCCTAGCTGCCTAACTTCCTAGCTGCTTAGCTACGTCTTTGCCGTTTCTTATGTCTGTCATACTGAACTCGTTTCAGTATCTGCTGTTGTCGTTTCTTTTGCCGTTGCTTGCCGTTGCCTAGCTGCCTAACTTCCTAGCTGCTTAGCTGCGTCTTCGCCGTTTCTTATGTTCGTCATACTGAACTTGTTTCAGTATCTACTGTTGTCGTTTCTTTTGCCGTTGCCTAGCTGCCTAACTTCCTAGCTGCTTAGCTGCGTCTTTGCCGTTTCTTATGTCCGTCATACTGAACTTGTTTCAGTATCTGCTGTTGTCGTTTCTTTTGCCGTTGCCTAGCTAGCTGTTTAGCTCCTGACTTGACCGCTTTTTGCAAAATAGAGAGATTTTTATATATAAAAGAGTGTTAAAAGTGGTCGCCAAATATGGAAGTTTTGTAAAATAGGCGAAAGAAAAGATATATTTGCAAATAAAGCAGCAAAAAAAATAGCATTAGAGTGAAGATGGGTGTCTCTAAAAACCTATAATGCTCGTAATTGCTGTGGATTTTGCGGCAGTTCAAAGAAGAAAATGAAGGGCGTCCTAAGAGCAAGGACGGATAAATTTTTTGATGTAGAAATGCCGCAAAAGGCGCGGCAAGGACGGGCGTTAGGGTTTTTAGAGACACCCAGATAGTAATCAAAGAAGGAAGAGAAAGAATAGATGAACAACAAACGGCAGATGCTGAAACAAGTTCAGCATGACAGGCACGGCAACGATAGGCTTTACCCTCCATCGCCGTCACCAAAAACTGACGTGAACGCGTCGCCCAAAACTGACGCGAACGCATCGCCCAAAACTGACGCGAACGCGTCGCCCAAAACTGACGCGAACGCGTCGCCTAAAACTGACGCGAACGCGTCACCCTGAACTCGTTTCAGGGTCTATTTCAGTGTCTATTTCAGGGTCTATTTCATGGTCTCTTTCAGTGTATCTTTCAGTGTCTATTTCAGTGTCTGCCTTTGCTTAGCTGCCTAGTTGCTTAATTGGAATGCAAAAACTTTTAAAAAAGCTCTAATCTGTGTAGTCAGCAAAGCGGTCAAGTCAGGTATTATTTTGTCAAAAATGTCTTTTGTTTTAAAATGGCGGCGAAACATTTCTAAATTTACTTTTTCTTTTTCACATAGCCGTCTTGCCTTAAACCTTTCAAGCCCTGAAACCCTTGCAAGCTCAAAGACGCGCCGCGCAAACTACCCTTTCGTAATATTTTGCGGTTTGTTTCATCTCGTCGCCTCAAAAAACCCCCTTATCCTTTTGACGTTTCCTTTAATATAAAATATAATTTTATAATTGATACCCATTAACCTTATCTACATTTTGCCGTTGTCGTTGCTGTTGCCATTGTCATTGCCGTTGCCTAGCCGCATCCGTTGCCATTACAGGAGTTTAAAATGAACGTCATTGTTAGCAAAAAGCGTTTTTTTACGCCTTTATTTTTTATATTGCTTGTTTTTATTCCTTTGTGCGTTTTAAGTCCCGCTTATATCGCAAAACGCACGATTGAAAATCTTCCTTCTATAAGCCAGCTTGAAGATTATACGCCCAATTTAAGCACAAAAATCTACGATAAAAACGATAATTTAATAGCGGAACTTTTTACCGAAAGAAGAATGCTCGTGCCTATAAACGAAATTCCAATAAACTTGCAAAACGCTTTTATAGCTATAGAAGACAATGATTTTTTTGAACACTGGGGAATTTCCACAAAAGGGGTTTTAAGGGCTTTTTCGCGCATATTTTTGCATTTAAAAGTTAAAGAGGGCGGCTCCACAATTACGCAGCAGCTGGCGAAAACTATTTTTTTAACCCCCGAAAAAACGCTCAAAAGAAAAATCAAAGAAGCGCTGCTGACAATACAGCTTGAAAAAAGTTATTCCAAAGATGAAATATTGCAATTTTATATTAACCAAATTTATTTCGGAAGCGGCGCTTACGGAGCGCAGGCGGCGGCAAAAGTTTATTTTGACAAAAATGTTGAAGACTTAAATTTGGCGGAATGCGCCACTCTCGCCGCAATACCTAAATCCCCAAATTATTACAACCCTTTTAAGAACGAAAAAGCGTCTCTTACGAGAAGAAACTTAGTTTTGGCAAAAATGAAAGAACTCGGATACATTTCGCCCGAAGAAGCGCAGCAGGCGTCAAAAATAGCTTTGCCTTTAAAAGAAGACAGGGAAAAACAAAAAAATACGGGACATTATTTTGTGGAATTTTTGAGAATAATGTTAGAGCCTAAATACGGCACAAACGCGCTTTTTAAATCTGGAATGTCGGTATATACCACCCTTGATATGCAGGCTCAAACCGCCGCCGAAGAAGTTTTAGAAGAACATCTTGCAAAGTTTGACGAAAAGCGGCGCGCCGTTTTTGAGCAGGAAGAAAAGGAACCTGTAAAAGTTCAAGGAGCAATTCTTGCCATAGACATAAAAACAGGGGCTATACGCGCTATGGCGGGCGGAAGAGATTTTAAAGAGACGCAGTTTAACCGCGCAATTCAGGCAAAACGCCAGCCCGGATCTTCTTTTAAACCTTTCGTTTATCTTGCCGCAATTGAAGCGGGATTTACAGCGGCGTCTTTGCTCCACGACGAACCGATGGTTTTTGTTTATGACGGAACGAACTGGAATTTAATATCGCAAGACATTACCGAACTTGAAAATCTTGCCGAAAATATGACGGAAGCGGATTTAATAGACACGTCAAAAGTTTGGGCGCCGTTAAATTATGCAAAAAAATACAGAGGACCCGTAACTTTGAGAACGGCTCTCGCTCTTTCAATTAACACTTGCGCAATTGAAACTATAATGCAAGTAACTCCCAGAAGCGTTATCAGAGCCGCAAGAAAATTAGGCATTACCACGCCGCTTTCAAACACTTTGTCTTTGGCTTTAGGCTCAAGCGACGTTACGCTTAACGAAATGGTCGCGGCATATGCGGCTTTTGGTTCAGGCGGAGTTAAAACCACGCCATATGTTATAAACAAAATTACCGATAAAGACGGCAGAATTTTAGAACAAAACGTTCCAAAACAGCAGGAAGTATTGTCGACGCAGATCTGTTATATAATGACGAATATGCTTAAATCGGTAGTTGAAAGAGGCAGCGGCTGGTATGCAAGATACCTAGGCAGACCTTGCGCGGGAAAAACGGGAACGACAAACGACTACGGCGACGCGTGGTTTATAGGATACACTCCTCAAATAGCCGCAGGCGTTTGGGTAGGCTACGACGACCGTTCAATTTCTATGGGCGAAAAAGCAACGGGCGGAGTAATAGCCTGCCCGATATGGACTGAATTTATGAAAAAAGCGCTTGCAGGACAGCCCGTTGTAGATTTTACTCAACCCGACAATATAGAATGGGCTTTGATTGACCCGCAAACAGGATTATTAGGATTGAGCAAAACGCCCGGCGTTTTCCTTGAAGCGTTTATAAAAGGCTCGTCTCCAACGCAATATTACGACAGAGTAATACCCGACGCCCAAAGACAAGATTTAACGATAGAAGAAGAAGGATTTTAACGGCGGCAACGAATGCGGCTGAGCGGCTAGGCAAAGACAAGGACGCGCGGATACAGGCGACGGAAAAAAGCGGTCAAGGGGACGGAGGAATTGACCGCTTTTTTTAATACTCTTTGCGTTTGCCGTTTCCTTGTATATTCCTTACAAAATATGGGTTTTCAGAGACATCCGTTGCTAAGCGCGGCAGAATTTTAAAAGGCAAGGCGGCTAATGTTTGCTAATTTAAAAAATAATCCCGTTATAAAAGTGGCGCAAAGAGAAATTAAAAGAATTTTGTCTTCAAAAGACTTAGTTCTTATATGTTTTGCCGCGCCTATTTTTTACGCCGCGCTGTTTTCCTACGTCTACATAAACAAAACGCCGCGCGACATCAATATCGGCGTAATAAACCAAGACGGCAGAGCGCAAAGCAGAAGATTTGAACGCTGGATTGACGCTTCGCCCGAACTTAAAGCCGACAAAAGTTATGCTTCCGTCTATGAGACCTTTGAAGGAATTTTCGCGGATAAAATTTCAGCGTTTTATTTTATACCTAAAAATTTTGGCGCAAACCTTAAAAAAGGACGAAGCGCGCAAGGATTTAACGCGGCAAATTCCAGCAATTTTTTGGTTTCAACGTCGGTTTTAAAAAAACTTTCGTTTATCTCGGCTTTGTTTGCGCAAAAACAATACGTCAAAATTCTTTCCGACAAAGGCGTCGCCTATCAAGCGGCAAAAACTTCGTTTTCCCCTTTATCGCCTGAAACAAAACATATTTTTAATCCTCAATTAGCTTACTCCGTATTTTTTTTGCCTTGCCTTTTAGTCGCGCTTTTACAGCAAATACTTTTGATGGCGGTGTGCGCCGCAATATCGCTTGAGAAAAAAGAGAAAACAGAAAAAGAGCTTTATAAAACGGCGGGCGGGCGGTTTAGCAATGTTTTTTTCGGCAAGGCTTTGCCTTATATTTTTATAGGCGCGGCGGCGAGCTTCTTAAATTCTTTTTTAGTATTGCCGCTTAACGATATTTACGTTCAATCGGTTTTAGCTCTAACGCTTATCTCGACGGCTTTTGTTATAGCCGCAGTGTTTTTTGCAATTCTTATTTCAGTTTTGTTTAAGTCGCCTGAAATGGCTATGGCTGCGTTAATGTTTTACGCAATGCCCGCGATTTTGCTTTCAGGTTTTGCATGGCCTCATCATGCATTGCCGTTATTTTTAAAAATAGTTTCTTATTTCATACCGTCGACATATTCGGCAAACTATATAAGACTTTTCACGCTAGGCGATATTTCGGCAAAATACGCGATATTGCCGACATTAGAACTATTGCTATTTGCCGCGTCCTGTTTTTTTGCGGCAATGTTTATAGAAAAGGCGGCGGCTAAGCGAAAGCGGCGATTACAATAACTAAAAACTCTGAAACGGACTGCCACTAAAACGCAATGGCATTGTTGCCAAGCCGCGTTTTTGCTCTTTGCCGTTTTGTCTTTGCCATGCCTCAATGCGTCCATGCATCTATGCATCCTTTCAGATTTAAATAATTGCTGGGAGGCGAACGGTAAATGTTGAGCCTGCGCCTTCTTTGCTTTCTACTGAAATTGAGCCGTTATTGGCGTTTAAAATGTGCTTTACTATGGCAAGCCCAAGCCCAGTGCCGCCGCTTTTTTTAGATCTCGCCTTGTCGGCAACGTAAAATCTTTCAAATATTCTTTCAAGGCAGCGTTGAGGAATGCCTATGCCTGTGTCTGAAACGCTTATTTCCACAAAACCGCCGTCAATATTTTTTGCGCGTATTGATATATTTCCTCTGTCGGTATACCTGACGGCGTTGTCTATTAAATTTATAAATAACTGCTCTATATTAAACTCGTTTGCGTAAATTTTTTTTAAATTTTCGGGCGTAAAAACCTCAATTTGCAGCCCTTTTTGCGCGGCTTTTTTTTTATAGAAATTTGCCGCGTCGTTTATTACGTTTGCAATGTCTATTTCTTTTTGAACGATTTCTTTTACGGATTCAAGCGCGGATAGAGAAAGCAAGTCGTTGACTATATTTGTAAGCCGCTCGGACTGTTTTTTTATTATTTCCACATATCTGGCGTCTTCCTTCGTCAGATTTTTAGTCTCTAAAAGCTCGGCAAAACCCGCTATGGAAGTTACGGGGGTTTTTAGTTCGTGCGAAGCGTTGACGACAAACTCCTTTTTTAAATTGTCCAGTTGTTTTATCTTGGTTATGTCCTTTAACAAAATAACGAAGCTGTCTTCAACAACAATGTTGTTTTCGGATTTTATTTTTGAGATTGTATATGAAAAAACGACGTTTTTTGCGCCGAAATTTTCAATTTCAATTTCTCCGTATAATTCTTGGGAAGAAGCGTTTTTCAGCGCGTCTTCAAAATTTTTGTCTCGCAAAAATTCCCACACATATCGTCCTTTTGCCGCGCCGCGAAAGTTTTTTTGAAAAGCGCCGTTAGCCAAAATAATTTTCCCGTTTTTGTCGGTAAGCAAAATTCCGTCGGAAACCGAAGCTAAAACTTTATCAAGCGTATTTTTTGAATCGTTAATCCCTTTAAATAAAGCGTCTATTTCGTCTGACATTTTATTGAAAGACACGGCGAGCGCGCCGATTTCGTCGGAAGACAAAACTTCGGCTTTCGCCTTGAAATCCCCGTTTGCTATCTTTGAAGCCGCCGCGCTTAAAGAGACGATCCCTAAAACGGGTTTGCGCGATATAAAATAAATCGCCAAAAAAGAGACGGCGATTGACGCTAAAAAAATTATAAAAATATTTTTAAGAGTTTGCCGCGCAAGAAAGTTGACGCTTTTTAAAGGCATACTGAGCCTTAAAACGAAATTTTTGCTTACGGGAACGGCGGCATAGAGCATATTTTCGCCAAGCGTAGAACTGTATCTTACGGAAACCGCAAAAGGCGCGCCTTCCAAAACGGCTTTCACTTCGTCTCTGCCCGCGTGGTTTGACATAGAAGAGCTTTCGTTTTGCGAATCGGCTATAACGGCGCCGTCGGGCGCTATGAGGGTTATTCTGTTATTGAAATTTTGCGCCGCCTCTTC
This sequence comes from Endomicrobium sp., assembly GCA_031277075.1. Lineage (GTDB taxonomy): Bacteria > Elusimicrobiota > Endomicrobiia > Endomicrobiales > Endomicrobiaceae > JAISLV01. Next base: position 6,622 of record JAISLV010000084.1, read on the forward strand.
TACCAGCGCGCTCAAGGCGGCGCGGTTTGATTTTTCTATACATTCGGCTATAAAAGGCGTTATGGCGGCGGCGTTTCTTTTTAATTCATGCGAAAAAAAGTCCTGCGTCAAAGATTTTACGTAAAGCCTTGCCGCGCCGAAAAAAACGCAGGCTAACAGCGAGGAAACAATTATAAAAAACGCGAACAATTTTAAAAAGAAACTGTTTTTACTTTTCAAGTTTATACCCCACGCCGCGTATATTTTTGATTAACGCGCCGTTTTTGCCGAGTTTTTCTCTTAAATTTTTGATGTGGACGTCTATAGTTCTGTCTATTACGAGTTTGTCGCCGCCCCACAAATAATCAAGTATCCTTTCTCTTGAAAACGCCGCGTCGGGTTTTGACAAAAAAAGCTCCAAAATTTTAAATTCCGTAACGGTCAAATCAATTTTTTTGCCGTCCGAGAAAGCAGCGAATTTTTCTTTGTCTATTTTTACGCCTTGAAAGGCGCGGCTTTCGGTTTCGGATTTATCTTTTTCGTCGGACGTCCAGCCGTTTGTTCTTCTTAAAACGACTTTTATCCTTGCAATAAGCTCTTTTACGGAAAAAGGTTTTGAAACGTAGTCGTCGGCTCCAATTTCAAGCCCGGTAATTTTGTCGCTTTCGTCCCCGCGCGCGCTTAAAAAAATAATCGGAATTTTAGCAAATTCGGGATTTTTCTTCATAATTTTTGCGACTTCAATGCCGTCTAAGCGAGGCATCATAATATCTAAAATCGCCAAACCGGGTTTTTGTTTTTCCAAAGCCTTAAAAAAAGAAAAAGAACTCGCGAAAGTTCTCACCTTAAAAAAGTTCTTTTTAAGATGAACTTCAACAAGTTCCAAAATATCTTCTTCATCGTCTACAACATATATGAGATTGTTCATTTTGCGCCGCAAACGCCTCAAAAACAAATCGTCCGCTTTGGCGCGGACGGCTTGTTTAATTTAAAAATTGTCCGCAAAAAATTCTTCTTCAATGTAAACTAAAGTTTTGCCGCCGTATATTATCCGGTATTTCCTGCGCAACAGATTTTCAGTTTTTTTCAAACTTACGGATAAAATTTCTCTTCTGGTTTCCATATTGTATTTTTTTAATATTTTTCCTATAGCGATATTTCCTGCGGTCAAATCTTCTTTAAATCCGTCGGGCGCGGCGTCTGCGCTCGTATAAGACAGCGCCCGCATTAAATGAACGCCGTCTTTGCTCATTAAAACTCTGCGGCTGTTGACGGCAGCCCCTTTGGCTACGCCAAGCAGCCGAGCTATTTTGGCGTCGGCTTTTAGAAATTCCTGCTTTAACGCTTTAAACTCTATATCCCCTTTCAAAACTTCAAAAATTGAGGTTATTGAGCCGTCCGTAGAAAGCAGTATTTTACATATATCTGAAATTTTCCCGCAAGTTTTTTCGAGCCGTTTTATTTTATCGTATATAGTTATTGCGTTTTTCATTTCGTTTGCAAGAATTTACGCGGTAAAGATGGAATTTTGTAGAAATATCCGCAGCCGTTTTTTTTGTTTTTTAACGAAAATATTATATCAAAAACAAAATAAAACCGCCAAGCAAGCATGCCTGCAGTTTGTGTGTGGCGCGAGTTTTGCGTATTTTGTATAATGGGTTTTTAGAGACGCCCGATAAATTCGCATTGAAAATTTAAATTGTTTAGCCGTCAAAATAGGCGAAATCGCAGAAGGAGCTTTTATGCGCAAATGTATGGATGCCGATAATCTTCATATACGGTTAAATAAAATTATAGGGCAAATTAAAGCGATTGATAAAATGATTAATGAAGACGTCCCTTGCGAAAATATTTTAATGCAGGTGAACGCCGTAAAAAAGGCTGCGCATAGAGTGGGGCAAATGATACTTGAAGGACATTTAAACCATTGCGTAAGAGAGGGAATAGGTCATGGCAATGCCGATAAAACAATAGAAAAGTTTGCCAAAGCCATAGAGCATTTTTCAAGAATGTAATAAATTATATGAATAGACGTTCCTAAAAAAACCTGCAAGTCCCCATTTTTTGTAAAAAACCATATCCTCAAGCCGTCTTATCAGCGCAATTTCTTTTCTGTTGCCGTTATTGCCTTTTGGGCGTCTCTAAAAACCCTAACGCCCATCCTTGCCTTGCGCCTTGAGAGACATTGTCTCTGCGGATTGCTACATCAGAAAATTTGTCCGTCCTTGCTCTTAGGACGCCCTTTATTTTATTCTTTGCACTGCCGCAAAATTTGCGGCAATTACGAACATTATAGGTTTTTAGAGACGAATATTTTCTTGCGGGTTGCGCGTTCATTTGATAAAATATAACTTAAATGAAAAATCCGCCGACAAATCGGCGGACTAAGAATTTAATTCTCCGGTAATATACCTTGAAGGTCTTTGAACAAGGAGCAATATTTCTTCAACCTGCGGATGATTCATTTAAGTTATATTTTATCAAATGAACGCGCACCCCGCC
>JAISLV010000163.1 GCA_031277075.1 Endomicrobium sp.
TAGCTTTTAAATTTATCGTCAATAAACCCGTATACTAGCCACAGCGCGCACAAAGCCGCCGACGCGGGGATCACGCTTGACATTATTATTTTATTTAAGCCGCCCGTTGAAGCCGACAGCAAAAAGAAATAAATCAGCAAAAATCCGAAAAGAGCCGCAAGAACAAAAGGCAGATATACTTTAATTTTTTTCATCGCGGCGCTTGTTATTATTACGGTTATTATGACGACCCATATCATAAGAGACAAAACGCTAAAGACGTCGGCTGATTTAATGTAATAATAAAAAGCGGAAAAAGGCTCAAAAATAAATCTCATCGGCGAACCGCTTTGGTCGCGCCTGTAGACTATCACCGACATTCTGGGTTTTTCGGCTAGCTGTCCGTAAAGGTCGGCTTTTTTATCTCCCGCAAAAACAGTCCAAACGTCCGTCATATAACCCCAGCCGTGCCAATCGGTAGAGCCGACCGTCAAAAGTTTTTTATTGCTTGCCGCCGCGATAAGCTGTTTTTGTTCGCTGACTTTTAAATTTCTGTATCCGCAATTGTAAATTTCAAAACCGTCAATCCCCATTTCTACAAGCTCTTGCGCGCTGAATTTATGCCATTTCCACCAATGAGGCATTATAACAAGCATATCGTTTTGATGAGCTTTTTCTATCAAATCTTTTAACCGCATATTTTTATACTGCGACCCCAAAAACTCTTTCCCCGACAAAATAAGAACGGAAACTCCGTCTTTAGTCTGCATTTGAACGCCGGGAAAAACCGTTTTAAACTGCTCTTGCTGCGGAAATTTTTTAAACCCTTCAGTGTGATTATGCTCGGTGATAAAAAAATAATCAAAGCCCTGCAAAAGATGAAAATTGAGGTTTGAAATAGGCGTTGAGATATTGTCGTGCGAATTTACGGTGTGAGAATGGACGTCTATTGCGACGTAGCCGTGAGGTTTTATAAGCTCAGGTCCAGGCAAAGGAATAAGAACTACAAATATAAAAATTGTAAGCAAAAGAATGAGAGCGTAAAAAAACCTTACCAAAGAATTTACAAGATTTTTTTTTGTAACGCGGCAATAAATAAAAACTATCGCTAAAACCCACAAAGCCCAAGAAATAACGGCAGGTCTATAAAAATCTCTGTTTAAAGTGAGCGCGTAAAACGCAAACGCGTAAAACGGTTCGGTAAAAATTCTAACCGAAGGCCATTTTACGGAAAAATCGTAGACCTGCGCTCCGCTGACAAGGTCAACCAGAAGCATCGGGTCGTAAAACATAAAACTTAAACCCGCGATTGCGCATAAGCCGATAAGTATCCAATTTATTTTTTTCATTTTTGTCGTCCCTCAAAACATATAATGTTCGTCCTGTCCGCGCATTATGCGGCAGTTCAAATAAGAAAATGCAAACCGCGTCATAATGAACATTTCTGACGCCAAAAAGCCGCAGAGACAATGTCTCAAAGCGCAGACTTGAGTGCGCTTTAAGGTTTTTAGAGACATCCTTATATAGACGGTTTTACGTCTATTACGGAAAGCTGGGCGATTTGCTTGTCGTTTCTTCCAGCTATTTCAAGGTTAAAAGCTATGTCTAAAGAAGCCTCCGAACGCAAAGAGTTTGCCAAAGAAGCGTTATTCCAAAATACAGCCTGAACGTTGCGGCTTCCTTTTTGCGATACTTTAAATTTCAAATGTTCGCCTTTTGAACCGAAGGTGGAAAGTTCCGTAACCGCAGCGCCTGTAATGCAAAAAACGGGACGCGGATTTGCCATTCCGAAAGGCTCTAAAATTTCAAGCTGCTTGTAAAACTCAAGATTAATGTCGGATATTTTCAGTTCCGTTTCAACGGCAATTTCTTCGCCTTTGGCGTCTTTTTTAAGTTTTCCGTCTGCGTAATCCAAAATCCTCTTTTTAAACTCTTCTATTTTTGAATGCTCTATAGTAAAGCCTGCGGCTTGGCTGTGTCCGCCGTATTTTATGAGAATATCTTTTACGCTTTCAAGCGAATCTATGATGTCAAAACACGACACTGAACGCACCGCGCCTGTGGCTTCGTTTCCGTCGGTAATCAAAAGAAAAGCAGGTCTACCGTAAGTTTTCACCATTTGAGACGCCACTATTCCCGTAACTCCGTGCTCAAGGTTTGACGCACGGACTATTAAAACTTTATCGTTTTCCAAATCGCACTGTTCTTTTAACAATACGCTAAACTGTTCAATGTTTTCCGACTGAAGCCATTTTCTGCTTTCGTTTAATTTTATTATGTCGGAGTAAAGATTTTTCGCCTGAAACTCGTCTTTTGCCATCAAAAACTGTGCCGAAAGCATTCCCCTGCCCATACGCCCGGAAGAGTTTAAAACAGGCGTAATATTCCAAGATATTGAACGCGCGTTAATGCTTTGCGCGGCTCTAAAAGTCAAAGCGTCTTCAATAAGAATCTTTAAACCGGGCTTTAAGGTTTGCGTATTTTCAAGTATTTTAATGCCTTCTTTAACTATTATTCTGTTTTCGTCAAGCAAAGGCATTGAATCGGCTATAGTTCCCAGAGCGCACAAATCCAAATTGTTTTTAAAAAATTCTCCAAGTTTTGCTCCGTTATTTAAATTATAAGAAAGATAATTTTTGAATAATCCGTCAATATTTCCCGAGCCGTTTTCAATAACGGTTATTTTTGCGTTTAATAAAGCGTTGCTTTTTACAAGCGCGGTTTTTAGAGCCTCTTTATCGCAGTATATTCTAAAAGATTCTTTGATAATTTGTTTAAACTCGGTTAGAGAAGCAAAAACGCCTCTAAAAAATTCAATTCCGTTTTTAAGTTTTATATAATCGCCGCAAAAATCGCCGTTTGAGTTTTTGCTTGCGCATAAAAGTATTTCTTTATTATATTCTTTTGAAAAAGATAAAAAAACGGCTTGAGCCGTTTTAAGCGCGACCGCGCAGCCCGCTATGTCTTTAAAAGGGTAATTTGAATTTGCGGTTTTAGGGTCTATAACGGCGTAGGCGTCAGGCGTTCCGTCGTAAGGCGGCTCGTGGTGGTCGGTAAGAATTACGTCCATACCTAAATTTTTTGCGTATTCTATTTCTTCAACGGCGGATATTCCGCAATCTACCGTAATTAAAAGTTTTACGTTTTCTGAAGCGTATTTTGAAAGAATGTCTTTATGTATTCCGTATCCTTCGTCGGCAGGGACATACCATTGGGCGTTTCCCCCTAGAAGTCTTATCGTATTTACCACAACGTTTACGGCGGTAATACCGTCAACGTCTCTGTCGCCGTAGACTAAAACCTGTTCTTTTTGGTCTATGGCTTTTTTTATTCTGTCTGCGGCTTTTTGCATATCGCGGAAAACAAAAGGGTTATATAAAGCCTCTAAGCCGCCGTAAAGAAATTTCTCGGCTTTAAAAACGTCGTCAACGCCTCGGCTGATTAAAACGGAAGCTATTTTAGGGTGTATTGAGAAAGCCTTCGAAAACGCGGAAATCTTTTCGGCGTTTTCAGGAGTTTTTATCCATTGTTTTTCGGCTGAGTCGTTCATTATGCGATTATTTCCTTTACCAATTTATATCTCGCAGGTTTCTCGTCCGAAATTATATAAGAGTTTTCCAAAACGCCGCGCGCTTCGGAAATATTTCTTTCGCTATTATACAAAAGTTCCGCAAGCAAATCCCCTTCTTTGACGTAATCTCCAGTTTTCTTGTGAAAAATTACGCCCGCCGAATAATCTATTTTATCCTCTTTTTTTTCTCTGCCCGCGCCGCAAAGCATAGCGGCAAGACCCGCGCTTCTTGCGTCCATACTAGATATATAGCCGCTTCTATCGGCTTTTACAAACGCCGATTCTTTAGCTTTTGGTAAAACTGCGTCGGGGTCGTCTAAAACTTTAGGCGTTCCGCCCTGCATTTTTATAATTTCCCTAAACTTTTCAAGCGCGGCGCCTGAGCTTATTTGTTTTTCAGCAAGTTTTAAGGCTTCGTTTAAGTTAGGCGTTTTTTTAGATAAGAAAATCATTTGCGCGCTAAGTTCTAAAGACAAATCGTATAAATCGTTTTTTAAATTCCCTTTTAAAATCTCAACGACCTGCTTTATTTCTACGGCGTTTCCCGCGCAGCCGCCAAGAGGAACGTTCATATCTGTAATTAACGCTGCGACGTTTCTTTTAAAATGTTTTCCGACGGCGATCATTTTTTGCGCAAGCTCTTTTGACTCCGAAAACGTTTTCATAAAAGCCCCGTTTCCCGTTTTTACGTCTAAGACCAAAGTCTGCGCGCCTTCGGCTATTTTTTTTGACATAATGCTTGCGCATATTAAAGGCGCGCTTTCGACAGTCGCCGTAGCGTCTCGCAAAGCGTATATTTTTTTATCAACGGGAGCGATTTCAGCCGTTTGCCCTATAATCGCGGCGTTTGCGTATTTCAAATATCCTAAAAACTCCTCTTTGTCGCTCTGCCCGCGAAAACCGGGGATAGCTTCAAGTTTGTCAAGCGTTCCGCCCGTATGACCTAAACCTCTTCCAACCATCATCGGAACGCATATCCCGCAAGACGCCGCAACAGGCGCGGCAATGAGCGAAGTTGAGTCCCCTACGCCGCCCGTAGAATGTTTATCGGCGGTAGGAAAATGAAAAGACGACAAATCTAAAACATCGCCCGAATTAATCATAGCTTTAGTGAGGTCAAACAGCTCTTCGTCGGTTGATTTTTGCAAAAAAAACGCCATCAAAAAAGCCGCCGCCTGATAATCGGGTATAGCTCCGTTATTATAATTGAAAACGATAAACTCTATTTCTTTTTTAGAAAGAGTTTCCCCGTTTCTTTTTTTATAAATAATATCGTAAGCTCTCATAATATATCCAATTTTGAAATTATACGGCTTAAAAAACAGATAAACTAAACGGCGGATTTAGGCGTTTGCGCCTGTATATTTGGTTTAGCCGCTAAAGCGCCGCTTTTATTATCTTTACTATTTTTCCGCCCGCCTGCTTTCCTGCGGCTAAAACATCCTCATGACCTGTGTTCTTTTGCGCGGCTGCGTTTGCGATATATGTTAAAGCCAAAACTTTCATTTTCATTTGAGAGGCGGCTATGGCTTCATAAACTACCGACATTCCGAGAATGTCTCCGCCCAGCTTTCTATACGCGCTAACCTCTGCGGGCGTTTCAAATGATGGTCCTGAAACTCCGAAATAAACGCTTTCATATACGTTTATTTTCATTTTTTTCGCGGCGGTTAAAGCCTTTTTACGCAAAGACGCGTCGTAGACGGCTGACATGTCAGGGAAACGCTCGCCGAACTCTCGGCAATGCTTTCCTATTAAAGGATTGCCGCCCGTAAAATTTATATGGTCTTTTAAAACGGCTATGTCGCCCGTTCTATATTTTTTATTTAACGCTCCCACTGCGGCTGTTATCACAAGAGTTTCTATTCCCAGCGCTTTTATTGTTCTTACAGGATAAACGGCTTCTTGCGGACTGTATCCTTCGTAAAAATGAACGCGCCCGTTAAATACAAATAAACCGTTATCGCAGACGTCAAGCGTCCCTAAATGCCCTTGCACTGAAGTTTTTGCAAAATGCGGAATTTTCGCATAATCCAAAGTTTTTACAACTTTAAATACGTCTTTAAATCCCGCTACGCCAGACCCGGCAATAACCGCCGCCTTAGGCTTAACCGAAGCGTTCTTAAAGATAAAATCTGCGCTTTCTTTTATTTTTTTTAATGCGTTCATAATATTAACGGCAGAAAACTTGTCCCGTTTTTAATTTTAGGAAGCCCAAAAAACTCGGCTATTGTCTGCCCTATGTCAGACAAACTTTTTCTTATTCCCAAATTTATATTTTTTTTCATATTTTTGCCGTAAATTAAAAGCGGAACGTATTCTCTTGTGTGATCGGTATGTCTTGTAAACGAAGGGTCGCAGCCGTGGTCTGCGGTTATAAACAGCAAGTCGTCATTTTGCAATTTTGATATAAGGCGCGGCAGAAAATCGTCAAATTCTTTTAAGCTGTCAGCGTAAGATTTTACGTCTCTGCGATGCCCCCATAGCATATCAAAATCAACCAAGTTCGTAAAAATAAGCGTATTTTGAACAAACGGTTTTTCAATTTCTTCAAGCGCGGCGTGCATGCAGGAAACGTTTCCTTTAGGGTGAACGCTTTGCGTTATTCCCTTTTTATTAAAAATGTCTTCAATTTTTCCAATAGCGGCGACTTTGCCGCCTGAATTTTTTATCTCGTCTAACACTGTATCGTAAAGCGGCGTAAGGGAATAATCTTTGCGGTTTTCAGTCCTCGTATAATTGCCTGCGTTTCCTATAAAAGGTCTGGCTATTACCCGCCCGACGGCGTTTTCGCCGGTAAGCGTTTCTCTTGCCGTTTTGCAAATTTCATAAAGCCTTTCAAGCCCGAAAGCCTCTTCGTGCGCGGCGACTTGAAAAACGGAATCCGCCGAAGTATAAACTATCGGAAAACCCGTTTTTACGCTTTCTTCGCCAAGCTCTTTTATTATTTCCGTGCCTGAAGCGGCTTTATTTCCTATAACTTTTAAACCTATTTTCTTTTCGTATTCCGAGATAAAACTTTTTGGAAAACCGTTAGGATAAACTGGAAAAGGTTTGTCTAAAACAATCCCCGCCATTTCCCAATGCCCTGCGGTAGTGTCTTTTGCAGGGGATTTCGTCTCCATTTTAGCGTAGCCGCCGTCAATCTCTTCGTCTAAAATAGACGATTTTTTATTTAATATTTTGTAAAACCCTAATTTTTCAAGGTTAGGCAAAGAAAAGTCCGCGCCCATAATTTCAAAAATATGCCCGACAGTATTTGCGCCCATATCGTTATATTTTTGCGCGTCGGGCAAAGCCCCAACCCCAACGCTGTCCAAAACGATTAAGCTGACTCTCTTAGGCATAAAACCTCTTTTTAGGATGCGTAGACGCATGGACGCAACGACTGACAAAACAGCAGATACTGAAACAAGTTCAGCATGACGAATTAACGGCAACAACAAAAACAAACGCGAAGCGCCGCCCAAACCCGACGCGAACGCGTCGCCCAAAACTGACGCGAACGCGCCGCCCAAAATTGACGCGAACGCGTCGCCCAAAACTGACGCGAACGCGTCGCCCAAAACTGACACAAATGCGACACCCAAAACTGACGCGAACGCGTCGCCCAAAACTGACGCGAACGCGTCACCCAAAACTGACGCGAAGCGTCACCCTGAACTCGTTTCAGGGTCTCTTTCAGGGTCTGTCGTTTTTCATTTTGTCAGTGTGTATGAAAACTTCAACTACAACAAATAAACAGCAGATGCTGAAACAAGTTCAGCATGACGGATTAACGGCAACGCCCGCCGTTGCCTAGCTGCTTAGATGCCTAACTTCCTAGCTGCCCTTTCGCCTCATCGCTTTTTTAGCGGCTTGCGCTATATTTACGTCTTTCAATCCGAATTTTTCTATTAAATCGTAAGGCTGCCCCGATTCGCCAAACCTGTCGTTGACGCCTACAAATTCCATTGGAACGGGATAATTTCTTACTATTACCTCCGCAACCGCAGAGCCGAAACCCGCAAAAATCTGATGTTCTTCAGCGGTGACTATAGCTCCGCAGTCTTTTGCGGCGTCTATAATTACTTTTTCGTCAATAGGTTTTATAGTGTGGATATTTATTACCCGCGCTTTTATACCCTCTTTTGCCAAAATATCCGCCGCCATTTGAGCTTCATAAACCATAGTTCCGCAAGCCATTATTGCAATGTCTTTGCCGTCCCTTAAAATATCGGCTTTGCCTATTTCAAACGGGCTGTCGTCTTTTGTGATTATCGGCACAGTTTCTCTGCCGTACCTTATATATACAGGACCGTCAATATAAGCGCAAGCCGCCGTAGCTTTTTTTGTTTCAATATAGTCGCAAGGGACAATAAGCGTCATTTTTGGAAGACAGCGCATTATCGCTATTTCTTCTAAAGCCTGATGAGTCGCCCCGTCGGGACCTACCATAAGCCCTGAATGCGAGCCGCCTATTTTTACGTTGAGGTTAGAATAACACACCGTAGTTCTTATCTGTTCCCAAGGTCTGCCCGAAGCAAAAACCCCGTAAGTAGCCGCAAAAGGAGTAAATCCTGCAACGGCAAGCCCTGCGGCGACGCCTATCAAATTGGTTTCGGCAATACCCACGTTAATAAATCTGTCTGGAAACTTTTTTTGAAACCCGTCTATAGAAACCGACGCGGCGGTATCCGCGCCTAAAACAAAAATTTTATCGTCTTTTTCGCCAAGCTCTACAAGAGCGTCCCCGAAACCGTATCTTGTCGCTTTTTTTCCATAAATTTCCGTCATTATTTTCTCCCCGTAAAAACAAATAAAAAGCGTAAATCTAAAAATAAAACGTCTTCTGTTTTTTATTTAACTGCGGCGTCTATTTCCTGTATAGCCTGTTCAACCTGCTCTTTTGAAGGCGCTTTGCCATGCCACGAACTTTGGTTTTCCATAAAAGACACGCCTTTGCCTTTTACAGTTTTTGCTATTATCGCGGAAGGTTTTCCCTTTACGGTTTCCGCTTGCGCGTAAGCGGCGGATATTTCGTCTAAATTATGTCCGTCTATTTCTATGGTATGCCAGCCGAAAGACGCGTATTTTTCAGCCAAAGGCGCAATGTTCATTATGTCTTGCGTTTGACCGTCTATTTGTAAGCTGTTGTCGTCAATTATAGCGCATAAATTGTCCAATTTTAAATGAGCCGCAGACATCGCGGCTTCCCAAACGCTTCCTTCCTGCTGCTCGCCGTCGCCCATCAAAACAAAAACTCTATTTTCTTTTTTTAATTGCTTAACGCCTGCGGCTATGCCTACGCCTATAGAAAGACCGTAACCTAAAGAACCCGTTGAAATTTCAATGCCCGGGAGTTCTTTATCTTTTGCAGGATGTCCTTGAAGACGGCTGCCCGCTTGCCTTAAAGTGCAGAGTTCGTCTGCGTCTATACATTCAAGCTGAGCTAAAACCGCGTACAGCACAGGGCAAACATGTCCTTTTGAAAGCACAAAATAATCTCTAGACGGGTCAAAAGGCTTTTTTGGGTTAAACTTTAGATGTTTGAAATACAGAGAAACCAAAAGTTCTACAGAAGATAAACTTCCGCCCGGATGCCCTGAACCGGAAAGTCCAAGCATTTTAATAATATCTTTTCTTACGCAAGCTGATATTATTTTTAAATCGGCATTGTCCATTTGAAAATCCCCTTTTAAACTACAAATAACAACTTATCACAAAAGCCCGATAAATTTCCTAAAACTAATATCTGCCCGAACCTGACCTTTTTTGAGACAATGCGGGGTCTTTCAAAAACCCGTATCTTTTTGAAGAATAGACAAGACGGCAAAAAAATACTCCTCCGCTTTACGCGCCCGCCCATTTATAATAAATAAAGGGAAATAACAAAACCCCATAGGGTCTGTTCGACGCGCTTTTTACAAAAACGGGGATTTATCAGATTTTTGCAAAGCCACCGCTATCTTTTGTTTTTTAAAATATCGCCGTTTAACTTTATTATGAAAGCCGCTCTGTTTGCAAATACCGACATTTTATCTTTATTTTTTTGCGAATATACGTTCGCTTTTTTGCTTGCCGCCATAAGAACTCCAAAAGTATTGCCGTTATAGGCAAGAGGCGCGATTATAGCTGACTTTATTTTTATGGCAAGCGCGTACGGATTTGTTTCCAATTCTTTTTCTGCGACATATACGGCGTTTTTGAGAAAAGTTTTTGCGGTTATGGAGTCCGAATCTTCGCCGCTTACTTTGATTATTTTTTCTTCTTCCTGCTCAACAAAATAAGCTCCGGGCTGGGAAATAAGCGCTTTTTGCTCTTCGTCATAAATCAATATTGAACAAAAATCAGCCGCAAAAATATCTTTTGCAATATTTATTATTTCGGCAAAAATAGTATTTGAATTTACAAACGGAATTAACATAAAAAGACGCTGAAACATCGTCAAATCTTCAATTTTATCGGCATACTCTTCGTAAAGTTTGATTTTATCAAGCATACCCCCGATAATAACGGCGACATGCTCTAACACGGATATGTCTTCAGGGTCTATTTTGTCCGCAAACTTATTTACGCAGACCAGCGCGGCGTTCAAATTACAAGCGCGTTTTATAGGCAGAAAAACGGCGGAACTTATGGCGTAGAGCTGATAAAATTCCTGCATATTTTTCTTTATCTCTTCGGCTTCGTTAAAAATCAGAGGAGAATCTTTCTCTATAATTTTAGATATTACTTTGGAATTTTTTAAATCAAAAGAAACGCTGGAAAGCCGCTCCTCGTCAAGCCCGAAAGAATGCGGAGACAAATAAAAAGTTCCCCGCTCGCCTTTTTCAATCAAAACCGCCGAAACTTCAAAACCCAAAGCCTCTCTGATTTTTTGTATAGTAAAACCGCATACCTGCTTGAAATCGGAACTTGAATTGGCTAAATGCGAAATGGCGAACAAAGATTTTAAATTTTTCACTTTTTGCACAAGTTTCGCGTTTGTTTTAATAATCTCGCTTGACATTGCGCTCATTTCGCTTTTAACTTTTGAATTTTCCTCGGCCATTTTGGCATAAACTAAAGCGTTTCTTAAAGCTACGGACGAGTATTTTTGAGCCAAAAGAATTATATCTCCAATGTCTTGGCGAAAAATATCGCCGTTTTTTGAACTGACGCTTAAAACTCCTATGGCGTCCCCGCGCTCGTTTGTAAGCGGAGCGTTTACCTGCGCAACCGCGCCCTCGTTTATAAAATAATCGTAAAATTCTTCGTCTAAAGAGGCAAGATTTCTAACTACCGTAGTCTTTGCGTATATATAGGAATCAACTATGGGATTTCCTTTTTTTATTTTTACGCTTTTTGTAAAAGACGGAGAATAACCGCGCTTTGCCGCAACTCTAAGCATACCGCCTTCGCCCGGCAAAAACACCGCGCACATTGCGCCTGAAAATTTATTTACCAGCATTTCAGTTACGGAATTCAATATCTGATTTATGTCAATTTGCGACGAAATATTTTTTGAAACGGAAAACAGCATTTTAACCGATTCGTTTGCGTCCGTTATTTTTGAGACGATTTGTTTAAGGTCTCTTTCCGTATCTTCCCACACGCCGCGCGCCCATCTGAGCTTAACTGCAGAATTTCTTTCTTCGGATAAGTCTTTAACGATTTGCCTAAAATCAGACATAGGAATTATAAAGCGGACGTATAAATATATTACCACGCCCAAAGCAAGCAAAAAAAGCGCCGCAAAAACGGAAACCGCAAGAAGCGCAATATTTTTAGAATTAAAAATATATAAAGCGTTTATTTTACCGCTTTTTTCTAAATCCGCAAGTAAAACCGCTTTTGCAATTTTGTTTTCCGCAAATGTTTCAGAGCCGTTTTCGGATAGTTTCGCCTGCGTCTGGGCTAATATAGGCGAAACATAGCTTTTCGCCCCGCTTTCAAACCATAAATAAGCGCCCGCGCCCCACAATACAAAAACTCCTAAAAACATTATAAAGAAAAATAGAAAATATTTGAAAGCCAAACTGATATTTTTCATTGGGCGTCTCTAAAAACCTATAATATTTGGGTCTCTCTAAAAACCCTTGCCCGTCCTTGCCGCAAATTTGCCGTATTGCCGATTTTGACGTCTCTAAAAACGCGTCTTTTTTTGCGCCGTTTAACCCGCGAGAAACATCGCCTAAACCCGAGCTTAAACAGACTGCCGCGCCGCGTCTAAATACGGGGTTTGACAGACCAAACCCTTAAAATTCCTATTTGGGTGTCTCTAAAAAACCTAACGCCCGTCTTTGGCTTGCGCCTTGCGACATTGTCTCTGCGGATTGCCGCATCAGAAAATTTGTCCGTCCTTGCTCTTAGGACGCGGCTTGCATTTTCTTCTTTGACCTGCCGCAAACTTTACGGCAATTACGAGCATTATAGGTTTTTGCAAGACGCCCTTTTAGCTATTTCCAAGAATATTTTACCTTATAAGTCAAAACCGCCTCGCCGTCTGCTGGAACTTTTATTTTAAATTCAGCCGTAGTAGAATTAGTTTTTTCATATTTTGCAGAATTTTCGCTTATCTGCCAGTTTAAAGCCCATCTGTCAAAATTTTCTTCAACTATTACTTCTACTTCTTCTTTTTTTGCGTTTTTTAAAGTTATTTTATAGCTTTCTTCAACTGTTTTTGAAGACGTTTGTTTGCGTTCAATTTGCCTTCTTTCGCCTGTGACGTCAAAGGCGTTCCCCGTATAAATTGAAAGTTTTGCATTGTTTGCGGTATGGTCAATATTGTCTTCTCCTACAAATTCTAAAGACGCGCCGTCGTATTTAAAAACTCTGGCTCTGCCTTTTGGCAAAGGAACGCCTAGATTGTTTTCTTTTGAGTTTTTAAATTCTAAATTTACCGTAATTTTATTGTTTTTTAAAGCGTTAAATTTCAAAACTTTTTTAACGTCAACCTGCGAAGCCGTTATAAATTCAATTTGTTTAACTTCGTTGTCTTTAACTGTAGATTTTCTTTGAAGCTCATAGATATGATATTCGTCAAAAGATTTTTCTGAAAAAGACGCAGGCGCAGGCGCAGCATCATATACCATCTTCGCTTTTCTAACTCCTTTTAACTCCGCATTGCCGTTTAAGGACACAATATTTACGTCGCCCGCTATCACTTTAATATTTGCATTTTTATACGTTGCGCCGCTTTTATTATTTATCGTAACCCAGCCGACAATGTCGGCTTGCGTATCTTTTTCATCGGTGACAAGAACATAGTCCGCGCTCCAAGAAAGACCAAATGTCTGATACGAAACTTCCATTGCGTTTTTGCCTTCAAACCCGCTTGAGACAAGCCAAGTTAAAGTGGGCTTTAAACGCAAACCCTCCGGCATTTCGCTAAGCGACACTTCTCCCGCAGGGGCTAAAACTATTTTATCGTCCGTTTTTACTACAAGCCCGCCCGAAACCGATAAAAGAGTCCCTTTAAGTTTGCCTCTTTTGTCCTCGCCTATGCGCTCTATCTCTATTTTTTTGCCTATATATTTGCTTAAAAGTTTGTCGCGTCCGACTAAATCGTAATCAAAATTCTGCTCTAAAACTTTAATATTTGCATTGTCGTTTAAAAATTTAGGAAGAACGCTTGTCGCGTCTATTTGAGAAGCCACTTCGTCAAACTCTAAAGTCTGAAGTCCTTTCTTCAAAACAATTTCTCTTGTTTCTCTAACCATAGACTTTCCGCTGTTGTAAACTGTAACGGCGACGTCTGCGGCTGCGGCTGAATAAAAAAAAGCTGCGGCTAAAAACGAAACGAAAATTTTTCTCATAACAACTCCTTTTTTTTAAAAGCCGAAACTGTGAAAAGGCGGACAAACAAATGCGGTATCCGTTCAAAATTTTTAACAGCGGTCTTTTTCTATTTCTTTAACTTTTGCAATTCTTTCGCTATGGCGGCTTTCAAAATCCGTCTCTAAAAATATTTTTGCTCTGCGGCAAAGCTCGCTTACGGTAGCCGTGCGCGACCCCATACACAAAAGGTCGGCGCAATTGTGCTGAGCGGCAAGTTTAGCCGTGTCTTCGTCCCAGCAT
>JAISLV010000219.1 GCA_031277075.1 Endomicrobium sp.
ATAGATACAAATAAAGCTCTCGCCCAGCCCTTAAGAGCCAAAAAGTCTACAAGTTTTGCGGAAAATGGAAGCTCGAGCGAACCGTAAGCGGGAAAATTGACGTCTATGATGAAATCTACTTTGAATATTTCTTTGCCGTTTGCGAGAGTTATTACAGGGTTATCTGTAGGCAATACTTTGAAATAGCCGTAGTCGCGCGCTAAATTGCCAACGCCCCTTTCTTGCCCGAATACCCCCGCTCGTTTTGCTAGCAAAGCATGCTCGCCCTCCGTATAGAAATTCTTTTTCTGTTGTTCGTTTATAACGGTGACAGCGCGTTCATAATCGTTTAGATGCAAGTAGACGTATTTTTTGCCGTTTAGATGATTGCCGTGCGCAAAGGCGTTTCGGATAAGTTCCTTGATAGCTAAGAGTTTTCCCTGATACATCGGATAGCCTCTTAAGAAAGACGCGTCCGCCGCTTGTGAGAAAACCCTTATATTTCTTACTACTCTTCTATAGTATTCAAGATGCGTTTCCCCGAGCTTTTGTTCAAAAGTTATCGCTAAAAGTTTATTTTCTTCAACGGCGGCTGCAATCTTTTTCGTGTTTTCGGCAATTCCCTCTCGGCTTACAATTTTGTCGTCAAAAATAGATATATCAAATCTTTCAATGCCCGACGCTTTTGCCGCTTCGGCTATGAGCAACTCGGTTTCAGTAGTTTGAGTATCGGCGTCTTCAATATTTGCCGCTTTGCGGTTTTTGGTTTCCAGTATCGGCGCAGGCTTAAAAAATATGTCTAAAACGGATTTATCATAACCCAAAGCCCTATAGGCTTCCAAAAACGCCCGAGCAAAAATTCTCTCTTGCGAATTTAAAAGCGCGTCCCTTTTGTAAGCGTTAAGCAGAGCGTTTTGAACGGTATCAGGCATTCTGGCTATGACGTTTTTTCCAATGCCGTCCAAAACTTCGGGCAAATTCGTATCAATTTCTATATCAAAAATCAGTCCGTCGCCGGTTACAATATTATTTTCAGCCGTATATTTTGCGAGATTTTTGATTATCGCAGATACGTTTGGGTTGACTATAAGGGAAGATTTTGAAGAAAGGGCAAAAATCTTTTTTGCGACGCCAAAAATTTCGGCAAACCTATTTGGTTTTTTTGCGCCTTGCGCGTTTTGCGCTTGCGAAAGCAGAACTATTGTTCCATTTTCATTTCCAAGCGTTATTTTAAAATCTTGCGAAAGCGCGATTTCAGTTTTCGTATCCGAAAAGTTATATTGCAGTTTTTGTCCAAGTATCTCGTTTAAAGATTTTAATAGTATTTCAATATTTTCCCTGCCGTAAACCGCAGAAGAAAGATCTTTTATCGCAATGTCTGCCATAATAGCTGCAAATTCGGCGTTTGAAGATTGCGTAGCAAGAGCTAAAGCAAGCGTTTGCGTTTCTATGGCTGCAGGGCTTGCCGCATTGCGGCTTGCAATAGCCGTCGACAGTGTCTGCGGCGTTTCGCTGTCAAAAGCGGAACCCATAATCAAATATTCGTTATAAGCCTCTTCTGAAGTTTGCGTTTCTTTGCGCGCCTGAGGCATTACGTTTATATAAGATACGCCGTTTTGCGAAAAAAGTTTATTTAATCCCTTGCTGTGAAATCCGCCCGTTATTACTATAGCTAAGCCGCCGTCTTTGACATTTGCGGCTATTTCCTTAAAAAATATGAGGTTTCTATCTTTATTTACCGCGTAAAATTCGTTTAAAAATTTTATATCGTCCGATATATGCGTTAAAACATTTTTGTAGGCGTATTTTGAATATATCTCTTCAAAACGCGGATATTCTTTTTCAAAAAAATCGTAATCGTCAGCCGAAATTTTCGCATTTAAAAAATTAGAAAGATAAACGTAAAAATCGCTTAAAAAAGATATTTCAAGCTCTTGACCGTTTTGCGAAAACGACATTCTTATGTCTTCCGCTATTCTTCTTTCTTCTTCTATAAGTTTTATAGGGTTTATTGTTTTTTTGGCAAGAATATATTTTATAAACAAGCCCAAATCCGAGCTATAATTAAAATTTATTGAATATTTTTCTGAAATTTCAGGCAGGCGCGCTGCTAGTTCTTCTATATTGCTAAACCCTGCGGTTGTCAAAGAGAGATTGTTGTAATACAAGTAAGGGAGCTTATTTTTTAAAACGTTTACCAAAATCTGCATTTCCGATACGACTTTGTTATAGTT
This sequence comes from Endomicrobium sp., assembly GCA_031277075.1. GTDB lineage: Bacteria > Elusimicrobiota > Endomicrobiia > Endomicrobiales > Endomicrobiaceae > JAISLV01. The sequence continues at coordinate 2,214 of JAISLV010000219.1, forward strand.
TATTGAGCCGCTTTCTTCAAGCAAAGCGCAATAATTCGTAAATTCGGGGTATTTCTCAAAAGCAAGAGGCAGCAACGGATTATAATCGCGGTCGGCATTATTTATTTTGTTGATATACTTTTTCAAAAGAACATAATATTTTTTGTCGGAAAGTTTTCCGCTTTTATAATCGTCTGCGGTTTTTGAAAATTTAAGATTTTCGCGGCTTAAATATTTGGCTTTCAAATAATCTATATCGCTTTTCAGAGCCGATAAAATTTCGCCGTATTTTGCCACGTTTCCGATAGTTTTTGAAAGTCTTGCGAGATTTTCTTTGTGTATTTGCCTGTCTTCAAGCCCTATAAGAGGAATTTCTGTTTTGTTCTTTAAATAATAGCGTTCGGTTCCCGTGAGCCGCCCGTAATTAAAAAGGGTGTCTATGATATCGCTTTTTACGCTTTTGTCTCTAATGTTTTCAAAAGCCGCGCCGGGGTCTACTATGCCGTATCCGCCCTCTACAAAAACGGCGGAGATTTTATAGTTTTTTATAAGATTTGCGATAATTTGTTCTATATTGGATTGAACTTCGCTGTTGCAGTGGAGGTCTTGGACGCTTATTATAGTATACGGCGAATTCTCAAAAGTTTGAGATTCCACTATTTTGCCGATATTGGAAGGCAAAACGGAAGAAGAATTGCGCAAAAGCTCAATCGCCTGCGTCTGCGGTAAAACTGAAACGGCGGCTTCGGCAAAAACCGCCGAAAACAGAAAACATGCCGAGACGATAATAGAGACGATTTTTTTCATAATTTCCCCTTAAAAAAAAGACCGTCGGTCTTTTTATATGCAAGACCGACGGTTAAAATGCAATTTTGTTATTAGAAACGGCTAAAAAAGCCGCAGGCGCGCTCCCCTTATGGATAGCGTCTATGCAAAGCAAATATATTGGCGTCGCCTTTTGTAAATCAAAAAGCGGCTTTCGCCGCATAAAATCTTTAAAAGGTTTGTAAACGCTAAAACTGACATTGCTAAAAAAAACAGCTTTTTTATACGCAAAACTAAAAGACGCCAAAACGCTTGTAATAACAATCAAAGCAGTTTTTGAAAAAAACAAAGGAACGCCCGAGCTGCCGCCTGCAGACGCCGCATAAAATGCGTCTTTTGAAAAACCGAGAAAACCTTGCATTATGTTTTCAGGCGCGTCAAGAATATTCATAAGCCTTAACTGCGCGCAGGATATTTTTGCATTGTCAATTTTTAACGCGCTGGAAAACGAACGGAAAAAACCTGCGCTTTGCATCGCGCAGATAAACAAACAAACAGAAATAATTAAAGCCGCCAATTTTATTTTCATATAAGCTATACAAAAAACCAAAAACTCCCTTTTTTACATTGCCCCTTAGTATAATTAACAATTCGCTACGTTTGCAGCTAATTTATTCTTTAAAAAACGCGATA
>JAISLV010000128.1 GCA_031277075.1 Endomicrobium sp.
TTTACAAACGCTCAATTGCGCCCGCTTGTGAAAAAATTGTAAAACCTCAAAAAAACAACTTGCTTTACTGCTTTCTTTTTGCAAGAATGTATCAGAATTTTTGACATTTGAAATAAAAAACCACAATGTCAGAAAATTAAAATAGTCTGAAAAAAGGAATTTTTCAGACAAAAAAACGGGGGAGGAATATTTATGCGTAAATTTTTAGGTCTCATGGTAGTATCGCTTTTCGTAGTATTTGCAACAGCGTCATCTGTTTATGCGTTAGGCGTAGCAAATTCAACTCATACGGCATTTGTAACATTTCCTGCAAGCGCGGGAGCTTTTACATGGGATATTGCTTTTAAAAAAGTATCTGACAATTCGACCGTCGCCAACGCCAATATTACTTGGAATGCGTCTGCTATCGCGCTAGGAACTGCTAATAACTGGGTAGATTCAGAGGTTTATGCTGTCATTCACTCTACTTTAACGCGTGCAGATGCACACATTGAAATTTATCAAGATAATGTTAATAGCGCGGTCTACAAGGCTACTCAAACTTTTGCAAGCGACGGCACAAGCAAAGCATTTAACGGTTTAGTATTGTCAACAACATCGGCTGGTCATGCAAATGGGTCGCCTGGAGATTTGCCTTTTGCATGGAGAGCTTCAACTACCACAAAATCTGCTGCCGCGACTCAAACAGTATGGCCCCCGCAATACAGCGGAACAACTCTTGTATCTGGTCTTGCCACTGGCGGTATGTATTTTCTAGATAAAAGCGACACTGGCTATGACAGCGCCGCTAATAAAGCCTATCGCACTATTGCGGACAAACAAGGCTTAAGATATGGCGGCGGAGCTGGCGACATAGGCGGTTCTCCATCAGGAACGTTCTATATCTATTTCGGAGCCAATTTTGAAAAAGCGATGGGCGGAATGACATATGGTTCAGACAGAGTTATTTTTAGAGGTTTTTACGAATAATATTTGTTTTAAGCGGAGGGCTAAAAACCCTCCGCTTAATTTAATTTGTAATTTAAATAAAAAATGAAAAAGATTACTCTATTTTTTTTAGTTCTTTTATTTCTTCTCTCGGTAAATGCTGTTTACGCGGGGATTATAGTTTCCCCTGCGAGAAGCGAAGTTCATATTGCTAATGACAGCGTATATGAAGGGAAATATATAATAGAAAATGGGAATGACGAAACCATAACAGTTTCTGTTACTTGCGAACAGTGGCATAATTCGCCTGAAAACGAAAACGTAAAAGTTGAAGATTGGCTTTCTGTACCTAAAAAAAGTTTAGTATTACAGCCTCGCGAAAAAGCGGATATTAACTATAAAGTAAATTCTAAAAATTATGTAGGTTCTTTGTCTGCAATGGTTTCTTTTACATATCTCGCGCCTAAAATGACAGGGATAAACTTAATGACCAGCGTCCCTGTATATTTAACGATAAAAGGCACGGAAAAAGTAGACTTTGAAATTACAGAGATTTCGCTTTCAAACCCAAGAATGTATAAAGAAGAAGGCATTCCAGCGGCTTTCAAAGTTAAAAATAATGGAAATTTACCCGTAAGATTAAAAGGCGTTTTGACTATAAAAAAAGGTAAAAAAGTAGTCTTAGAAAAACCCATAGACGAGCAAAGCCCAGTTTATGCAGGGTTAGACAGAATTTTTGTAGAAAAATTCCAAGCTCCCCAAAAAGGCAAATACGCATTGAATATTTCTTTAAACGCTTTTAACATAAGCGCTGAAAAAAGTATTCAGTTCAGAGTAAATAAATACGGGGAAATCATCTATTAATAAAATGAAAAAACTTTTGTTCACATTATCCGCATTAATATTTTTTATCCCTTTTGTATTTTCTGCTCAATCAGAAAATATCGGCAGAAATATTTATGCCATTTATAGCGAAAATTTCAATGGTGTGAAAATAGATTGGAATCTATGGACAGGGCAACTAAATAATGGAACTGCGACCGAAACGGCAATAAATATTTCTTCGGATAATGCGCGAGAATGGCCTGACACATGGAGAGGGAGCGGAGGAGTAGCAACATATAATATAGTTGAAAGTACCTATTCTTCTACTGAATCAAAAGATGGAAACAAATTTTTGAGACATACTATAACGTTAAGGGGATTGAATGCAAGTTCAGCTTGGGATATTATATGCTTTGTTGACAATAATGATGCACCAATTTCACGCAATATGTCGGGATACGCAGGCGGCAAATTAGAATTTTGGGCGCGTTCTTCATCGCAGGATACTCAAAATTTAAAAATAGGAATTAAAGCGAATAACGCTAATCGTCTTACAACTTTAGGCAATGCAGGTTTTACTGCCGACGGTTTTTGGCATAAAATATCAATTGATCTCAATACTTTAGTTGGTAATAATACAACTTGGTTAAATTATGTCTCTGCTCCTTTTGTAGTTGTAGCTGAATACTATGCTTCTGCAGATATTATTATTGATTTTGATTGTATAGTTTGGAAAAAAGCAGGCAATGCGGTCTCGTGGGATGCAAAACTAATGGATGTTTCTACCAATCAGCAAAGCACAAGCGCTGAAATTAAATGGACGATGCCAAACGGAATACCTAATGGTTGGAAAGTTGCAGACCAGTATTTTGAACTTAATTTAGACTGCATACCTAACGATAATTGGGGCATACAAATTTTTTCAGATACAAAATCTTCAAACGCAAACCCGAAATATACAGGAACGTCAACTGACACCGCTTTTGGTTTAATAGACACAGTTGACACTACAAAAATGCTCCCATTGGCTTGGAGAGTAACCGACAAAGTATTGCCTTATGTTGGGACGGAAAATCCCGTAACAGGCGATTATAGTCAAACTTTAAGTATAGGTTTTTTCCCGGGCGGCAATATATCGGGCGTAGCAGAATATGTTAATGCGGGGCTTTATGATTCAGGAAGCGTCGCGCCAAACTCGCAGGCATATCATCCATGGTTTTATTTAAAAGATAAAGCGCAATATAATAATAATGATGCGGCTTTAGAAGCTGACGAATATATAAGAGTTTGGGACAAGCGCGGTTTTCATGCTTCCCCCGACGCTTACTGGGGTATGGTCCCGGGAGCTATGATAAATTTAAAAATAGCTCCTAAATTATATTTAGCGGCAGATTTCAGTCAGGCTTTTGCGCCTGCGACTTATAAAAACAATACTATTATTTTGCGGTTATTTCATGAATAAAAAAATTATTAAAACTCTATCTTTAATAGTTTTTGTTTTTGCGGCTCTTATGTTTGCGCCGCAGAGAGCTTTTTCTTTAACAGTAGACACTTTTACCGTAACGGCTTTCATTTCATTTCCCGACCCTAAAGAAGTTACGTTGACTCATAAACAAGAAATAAAAGTTCTTAACTCAAGTTCTATATTTATCACAGGCAACGTCGCTTCTACATTTCCGGGTTTTAACGTGCATTCAATAAGTTCTGTAACTATAACATACAATTACGACATCTCATCCGATTCAGACACTGTAGTTCAAGCCGATTTAACAAGCGACGCAAATACTGTTTTCTTCGAAGCCGTCTTATCCGATTTGTTTCTTGCTAATAGTCATATTTTTTATCAAATAAAAGTCGCTTACACTCTCGACGGTTCAAGCGGAACAAAAACATCCGCATGGCATATTGTAAATAACCCAAACATTAAACATACTCATCTTGCAGGAATTTCAGCTTTAGACAAAGTCTTTTCCCCCATCGGCTTAGCTGAAAATTTAGAAATACAAAAACGAACTCTTTACACTTCGCCGATGTCATATCAGTTTGAAATTCAGTATTATTACGGCGAAGATAACGCCAATATTTCAACCGCCGCAATAAAACTCATCGGCTCTAATTTTGAAATGGAAAGCTATTCGCATATCCTTCCAGCAGACGTATCAACGTTTTCTTATAGAATAGTCGTGCGTTATGACGGCGAGGCTGAAAGAGAAAAACGAATTCCCTCAATAGGCTATATAAGCGTTCCCGTAATAAC
>JAISLV010000221.1 GCA_031277075.1 Endomicrobium sp.
ATGACAGGCGCGGCAATGATAGGCTTTGCCCCTCTCGCCGTCATACAAAACTGACGCGAATGCGTCGCCCTGAACTTGTTTCAGGGTCTATTTCAGTGTCTGTTTCAAGTGTCTCTTTCAGTATCTGCTGTTTGCCGTTAATTCCCTTTTACTTATAAAGGGTTGGCATGTAGCGACGGAGGTTTGCCGTTTGCCTTTGTAGTTGGTATTTGCTATGTCTCTATGCGTCCACGCGTCTATGCATCCGTTTGAGAGGCATACTAAAAGGAGAAAGTAAAAATGAAAATGCAAAAAAGCGATTTGGCGTCTTTGGCGGCGGTAATTTCTTTGGCGGTTTTTGCGCAAGATTCTTTTGCGCAGCAATACGGGGAAAATATTAAATCCTCTCTTGACAATCTTATAACTTGGGTAACTACAGTCGTCGGCGGAGCGGCAGTTGTCGGCGGCATAGTTTGGACGGGTATAAGAATGTCTATGGGCGACGAACACGCGATTAAAAACGGCTTAAAAGTGATACTTGGCGGAATATTAATTTTTTCTGCAAAGTGGATTTTAGACCTGCTTCAAAATATTTTTAAAACAAGCTGAAAAAGAATAAGGCGGGTTATGCCCGCTTGTTTTATTTGCGGAGTTAAAAATTACCATGCGCTGAAAGTATTGTCCGCTTTGGCGCGCCATAGCGGGCGTTAGGTTTTTTAGATACGCCCAAAATATTAATGTAAGAAAACTAAGTTAAAAATGGAAAAAGAAAAAACTTATAAAGCTTTAACTAATAATCTTTTGCTTTTTGGGTTTCAGCTTGGGGATTTGGCTATAACCTTAGCCGTAGTTGTGTTAACTATGGGTTTTAGCGACAGTCCAATAGCCGCCGGCATTATGCTTTTGTTTTGTCTTATCTTTTTTAGAAAGATGCGCGCAAGGACGGCAGGATATTTTAAGGCGTTTTACAATTTTATAACTACGCCCGATAAATTGAGCGTTAAAGACGGCGATATAAAATCTTATAAGGAAACTATAAAATGCCGGAAATAAATCCGACTTTGTTTAGAAAAATTTTTGCGGGGTCGCAGTTGCCGCCTGTTTATAATTTATTAAATTTGTGGGCTCTAGAAGACGGAGCTTTAATAGGGCTTGATTTGCAGTTTTCAAATATTTACGAACTTACCCTGCCAGATTTAACTTTAAAATCTGAAATAGAGCTTGAAGATTTTTATTCCGTTTTAAAAACAGCCGTCCATTCTTTGCCCGACAATGTTACGGTTCAATTTCTTACGCGGCTTGGCATTGGAGACGAAGAAAAAATAAAGGCTTATAACGAAATAACTAAACCCGATAACGAAATAGCTAAATTCATAATAAAAAGTAAAAACGAGCATTTTAAAAGCGTTTTTATTGAAAGAAAAAAGCAATATTTGGTTATAACCACCCACGATAAAGAAGAAACGTCCGCGTCTAAAAAAAGCAAGACGTCGGTAAAAAAAGCAAAAGACATAAACGAAGCAAAACATATACAGAGAATTTCTAAACTTAAAGAAATTACCGACAACTTTTTATCGGGCGTAGCGGTGTCTGGCATTAGCGCGCGCAAACTTTTAGACGACGAAATTATTAGAATACTTTACTCTTATTTAAACCCAAGCCGCGCCGAACTTATAGATAAAAGTTCCGTTAGAAGCGACAAAACTTTAAGAAGCCAGCTTGTCTACAATGCCGTTGAAAATAATTTTGACCACGTATATATAGACGGCTATTATTACAGAGCCGTAAATATGCACATAAGACCCGAAAAAGTTAATTTTTACGATTTGTTTAACGCTTTAGAAAGGTTTAGCCCCGACGTTGATATTTGTATGAGTTTAAATACGCAAACTCAGGAATCTCTTGAAAAGAAACTGCATTCGGAAGGCTCGGTAGCAAAAAATATAAACAATATGAGCCTGTTTAAAAAAAATTACGAAGCGGCAAACAAAGCCGACGCCGCAGACGAAATGATAGAAGAAGTAAAAGCCAGCGGTCAAAAACTTTACTATTATACTTTTTGCATAGTTTTAAAAGACATAACTTTAGAAAGGCTTACCACAAGAGTAAATTACGCTTTGCAGGCTTTTATGACTTTTGGCGAAGCCGAAGGCGTAATAGACGATATGAACCACTTGCCGCTGTGGCTTTCTATGCTGCCAAATCATTCGCATTTAAATTTTAGAAAACACATTTTCAATACTAACGCTCTATTGCAAAGTCTGCCGGTTTTTTCGCAATGGCAAGGCTGCCAAAGCCCGAGAATATTATTTCAAACTGAAGACGAACAGCTCCTTCCCATAGATTTGTTTGACCCGTCTTTGTCTGCAAAGCACGGGCTTGTTTTAGGACAGACGGGAAGCGGAAAATCTTTTACGACAAATTTTTTGCTCACAAACTTTTATATTGAGTCCGAAAAAAATCATATTGTTATTATAGACGTCGGCGGCTCTTACAGAAAACTTTGCAAATTGTTCGGCGGGCAGTATTTTGAAGTGGAACTTTCCGACAAATTTGCGTTTAACCCTTTTGCGTCAAAGGAATTTGCCGTTGTAAAAGACGATGAAAGCGGTTATGAAATAGACGACAACGTTATAGTCAACATTTCAAAACTTGTTCAAAAAATGCTTGATTTGGCAAACCTTTCGGGGAAAGACCAAACAATTTTAGACAGAGCCATAATAAACGCTTACAAAAATTCTAAAAGTCAAATACCGCTTCTAGGGGATTTAGTCAACGAGCTTTTTAATTATCCCGGCGACCAAGAAGATAAACGCACGGCAAGAGATTTTGGAAAAAACCTTGAAATATGGACTAGCGGCAGATACGGCAAAATAGTAAATAGACACACGACTTTTTCGGTTAACGACAGGATAGTAGTGTTTGACCTTCAAAAGCTGGGGGAAGATTTTAAGTTGCAGTCTATAATTTTCTTTTTAATTTCTTCGGTGATAGAAAATAAGCTGAAAGATAAAACGCTTAAAAAAATAATAGTTATAGACGAAGGCTGGAAATTTTTTAACGACGACATAGGCAGCATGCTTATACAAAACCTTTATAGAACGGCAAGAAAGTTTAACGCTGGCATTCTCTCTATTTCGCAAAGTCCGACGGACTTTCTTTCTACAAAAGCCGCAAACGCCATAATATCAAACAGTTACGTCAAATATATTTTAAGGCTTAAAAGCGGGTTTGAACTCCTTGAACAGTTCGGGCTTAACGCCCAAGAAGTTGGCAAAGTTAAAAATTTAAGAATAGAAAAAGGAAAATACAGCGAAGTATTTTTAAAATTTTCCGAATACGCAAGAGTAATACGCATAGAACCCAGCGCCGTTGACTACTGGATATGCACCACAGACCCCGACGACGCAAAAAAAGAAGACGATTTACGCGCAAAATATCCTACATATTCTGAAGCGCAAATTTTGGAAAATCTTTCACAAGGGAGAAAAAAATGAAAAAGTTTATTGTTTTGCTTTTTGCCGCAGCTATGTTGTTTGCCGCTTCAAATGGTTTTGCGCAGCTGGCTACGTTTGACGCAGGGGTAGTTACTCAAACATTCTTGATGGAAGCGTGGGAAGGCATAAGGAATAGCCAAGCCGTTCAAACTCTTGCGCAGCTAAAAAACTCTTACGACCAAATGAAGAAAACATATGAAGAAAATAAGCAATACTACGATTATGTTAAGGAA
>JAISLV010000133.1 GCA_031277075.1 Endomicrobium sp.
TTTTTTGGTAGAATTTTACAGCAATGAACATTGTATTTTTATTGGGGACTGAATGATAAAAATTTTGCTTGTTGACGATGAAATTTACGCAAGAGACAATATGGCGCGCTTAATCCAAAGAAAAGGATTTGAAGTTTGCGTCGCCGCAAACGCGGAAGAATGTATAAATGTTTTTAAAGCCGAAAAGCCCGACGTTGTTTTTTTAGACCTTATGCTGCCCGATTTAGACGGAGACCACCTTTTTCCATATATTAAGGAGATAAATCCTGCGGCGGCTATATATTTCGTCACGGGTTCAGGCACTGTTTTTACCGAAGAAGCGGCAAAAGAACTGGGCGCGTCGGGATATGTTCATAAACCCGTCTACGCCGACAATTTATTTGCGCTCCTTGACGAGATAAAAGCAAAACTGCCCGATAAATAAAAATGAAAAAAATAATTTGTCTTATTCTTATTATGTTTATATTTGCAAATTCTGCGTTTGCTTACGGCGCGGCAAATATGGACGATTTCAGCACATATAAATCAAAATACAGAATTTTATACGGAATTATTTTGATAGTCGGCGGCGGATTTTTGGCATATGACGGGTTTAGAAATGTAGATATTGATATTTCAAAGCCGGGATATGAAATTACTGCAAAAAGCCGTTGGTACACAAATAGTCAAAATCAATTTGTTTTTGCTTCTGAAGGAACTATACAAAATACGGGAAATGTAACATTAAAGCAAATAGCTTTTGACGTCAGATATAAGAGCGAGAATTGGAGGAGCAGATATTATTATCCAGATCAAGGCATGCAATATATTAAAGGAATTAGCGATACGCCTACAGGTCTTCCTGTAAGATTTAATGAAACAAGCGATATTCTTTATACGTCTAATCCTAATCAAATTGATAATTGGAAAAACACTTCCGATGGCTATTTTTCTAGTGAAGCAGGCGGCAATCCTCCATATCCTTATAATGATAAAGGCAATTGGCACACGGATGCCGTTGAAATTATCAACGTGAGTTATAGCTATGACAAAAAATACAAAACCGAAATGAACAATGTCTACGAGGGCGTGGCGGGCGTTTTGCTTGCGGGTGCGGGGATATATCTTTTGGTTGATTATCTCGTAGGCTTGAAAAAATTTGACTATTATATGAAGCAAAACAATATGAACGTCTACGTAGCAAACAATTACGAAGAATTTAAACTGATGGTGCAAAAAAGGATTTGATTTTGTCAAAATTTATCGGCAGCGTTTTTTGCTTGTTATTTTTTATAGCTCTTATCTGCGCTGCTCCAAATCCCGGCGGCAAAGCCTCTTTTCACTCTTTAACTGCAGAGGATAAACCTTTAAAACTGCTCGAAGCTAAAGTAGGCTCAAACGTTAGCGCGCCCTACCCTACAAATAGATGGTTCAATTCGGCGTATATATATTCTATTATGTCTAGAGACAATACGGACGCAAAAGAGTATAATAAAACTTTCTCTTTTAAAATGTCTCCAAGACCTTTATCGTTTACTTGGAATACCGCAAGATACGAAGGCAAAGGGTATCTTTTTGGCGTTGAAAATATTAGGGAAAACAATAAGCCCGATAGAATAGCTAATATGTATGACAGCAGCAAAAATTGGGAAAATGTTTATGATATGAAGGTTACGGCTCTAAAAACCGATAATTCAGCCCCAGAAATTTCTTCAGACTATACGCGTCTTGACGACTATTCAGATTGGTCTGCGACTATTTTTTGCAAAGACAAAAATGGCACAAGTTTTATAAAAACTACAATAGGCAAAGGCTTTATTTTTACATACAATTATTATTCGGCAGATTTAAAACCTTGTTTTATCCAAGCGCCTTACGAATCGTCGCTTACATTTTTTGATAAAAGTTTAAATCCATTATCAAATACCTCTTTTGCCGATGATAGAATAATGGTAAAGTCGTCGCAATCTTCAGGCAATTTTAATTATTACGGCATATACACTTCTTCAACCGCAGTTTTTCAGTTTTGGACAAGCAGTTTTACAATAACTTTTCCAGCAGGACTTTCCGAAAGCGAAAGATATGTTTCCATAGGGCTTTTAATATCTTCTCCTTCGGCGGCGCAAGATATGACTGTGAAAGATATTTTTGACGACTATTATAAATACGCGTATAATTTTATAACCGACACGGAAGTTTCTTATGCTTTTAACGGCGACTCGTCTAAACTCACAACAAATTTTAACTTTGATATTAAAGAAAAACGTCAGGGCGACCCGTCTTATAATGGACAACAAGGTACAATCATAGCCGTATTCCCTCATCAATACAACAAAAACGCTATAACTTCCGTTCATTCTTATGGATCGCAGGAGTTTCAGGGCTTGCGCGGGAAATTAAAAATTTTAAAAGGCGTAAGTTCTTTTCAAACAGAATATATTTTTAACGGAGTTTTACCTAATCTGCCTTTTGAAGTTCCCTCTTCAAAAACTGCAAAACTTCAAGAATACATTGAACAAGAAAAAAACTTTAACCCTGCAGGCGACAATAGAAATACATATTATGCAGGCAAGGCTTTATCTAAAGCCGCAAATTTGATTCCAGTGTTTAATCAGGCGGTTTCATACAATGCGGCAAATAGGCAAATCCGCAATGATATGATAACAAAACTTAAAAATCTTCTCTCAACTTGGTATGGCGGAAAGGCAAACGACAAATATTTTGGATACAATACAGACAATGGCTGGTATGGGATAATGGGACATCCTGCGGGTTTTGGACTTGAAAATTTTAACGACCATAACTTTCATTACGGATATTTTGTCTACGCAAGCGCAATTCTTGCTATGTTTGACCCGTCTTTTGCTTTGGCGAGCGAATATAAAGGTATGGTAGATTTGCTTATTAAAGATTATGCAAACCCGCCTGATTCAACAGACTCCAATTTTCCAATCTTACGCTGTTTTGACGTCTATGAAGGGCATAGCTGGGCAAGCGGTTTTGACCCTTCTAGCAATGACGGCGTCAATCAAGAGTCGTCTTCAGAAGCTATGAACGCTTGGGCGGCAATTATTTTGTGGGGTATGGCTACAAATAATCAAAAGTTTATAGATTTAGGCGTTTACGGCTATACTACCGAATATGCCGCTATCAGAGAATATTATTTTGATACGAAAAATGTCAACTTAACTCCGTATAAAGACGGATATTTTTACGATTCTGTTGGAATACTTTATGATAACAGCATAGAATACAGAGTGCTTTGGAGGTATCCATATGACAAAAGCAATCCTTATACGCAGGAAGTTAAAGGCATACAGGTTTTGCCTTTAACGCCATCTATGCTGTATTTAGGCTATGATACGGGATATGCGGCTTCTTTTTACAGTCAGCTTTCGAAAACTCACGGCGCGCTGATAAATAACCCAAATTGGTGGAAAAGCGTTTTGCTTAGATTTAAAGCTTTATTTACTGCCAATGATACCGTAGTAAATGAATTTGAAAGCGGGTCTTTTCCAAACGAGGATGAGGGAAGCAGTTTGAGCTTTTCTTATCAGTTTATACATTTCTTTAACTCTTTAGGGCGAGTAGATACAGATTATTACGCCAAGAATTTGTCCGATAATCCCAAGACTCCGTCGTTTTTGGTTATGAATAAAGGCGGCGTTAAAACTTTTATAGCTTTTAATGAGTCAACTTCTACTTACAAAAATGTTGAATTTCATTCAAGGACAAGCGGTTTGCAGGGAACTATGGAAGTTCCGCCTATGACGATGGTTTCGTCTACAAACTCTTTTACGTTCTTTAAATACGATTCCTTAAGGACGATTTTGGTCTCTTCTCAAAATTATGTCTTGCTTGCCGATAAATACGCTGACAATATAGTTTTAAGCTCTTGCCCTGTTCCGTTTAGCGATAACAGCTATTATATTGACGTTCAAAACGCGTTTAACATAAATTTAGCAAACGCGGATAACGTCACGGCTTTCGTAAAAGTTGACAGCGCGACAGTTTCAAGCGGATATACTGTAGATAAAATAAAGTTATATAGATACGATGAAAAAACTCAACTTCCCTCACCGATAATTCCAGTTCAGAGTTTTAAAAGAACAGACGAGAAGAACAATATATTAATCAGGGCAAATCTTACAGAAAGCGGAAAATATGTTTTAGCAATACCTACGGGACTTCAACCGCTTATTATAAGCGGAACGATAAAAAATGCAAAGGATAATTCAGATATTGAAATAACGCTTTACGCTTACGACACTGTAACAAATTCTTCGTCAACGCAAAGTTTCAACGGGAATTATGCAGTAGTAGTTGACAGCAACTCGTCTGTTGGAAGATACATTTATACGCCTGTAAATGCGGATTATACTTTTGCGCCTGCAAACTTTACAAATACCGCGTCAGACCAAACTATAAACATAATAGCGTCGCGGATAAATACAAAAGTGTTCGCATACCCAAACCCGTACAAAGCGTCTAGGCATGGGGCTTCAGGGATAACTTTTGCAAATACGCAGGCTGGCGACAGAATAAGAATATACACTATAGCGGGCGAAAAAGTTTTTGATAAAACGGCGGGTTCTGCGGATTTTAAATGGGAACTGGTCAACGATTACAACTATTATATAGCTTCCGGCGTATATATCTATTACATAGAATCGCAAGGCAAAACATATAAGGGCAAAATAGCCGTAGAACGATGATTTTTTCTAAACTGCGGCATGCGCTTGCGCAATGTCGGCAAAAAGCCAACTCTTACCCGCCGCAAAAAACAAAACCCTAAAATACCGCAACTAAAAACAAAATCTTACAGATACAAAATTTTCGCGCAACATTAATTTATTCTATATTTTTATCTTACGGTTTGCTGTTTAGGGGTGCAAAAGTCATTCTGTGTATTGGGCAAGCTCCAAATTTTTGTATGGCTTCTATATGGGCTTTTGTTCCGTAGCCTTTATGCTTTTCAAAACCGTATTGATGATAAATTTTGGCATAATCGTCCATAATTTTGTCTCTTGCGACTTTTGCCAAAATGGACGCGGCGGCTATTGACGCGCTTTTTGCGTCGCCGCCGATTACGGCTTCCTGCGGGCAATTTTGCCGCCAATGTAATTGCGGAACTTTATGATTGCCGTCTATTAAGCATAAATCGGGCTTGATTTTTAAACTTGCAAACGCGTCGCCCATCGCTTTAAATGTCGCCTGCAAAATATTTATTTCGTCTATTATTTTATTGTCAACTATTGCGATTGAAAAGGCAAGCGCTTTCTTTTTGATTTCTTCAAAAAGAAAATCTCTTTTTTTGGGGGTCAATTTTTTGGAATCGTCTATGCCGGCTAAAAAATTGAGACCTTCGCCGTAATATAGTCTGTCAAATTTAAAAAGCATTTTTTTGCGGCAATAAAAAGGCAATAAGTAAAAAGCGGCGGATTTTAATTTCGCGTTTTCTTTTTACTTATTGGGTGTCTCTAAAAACCATAACGCCCGTTCTTGCCTTGCGCCTTGAGAGACATTGTCTCTGCGGATTGCTGCATCAGAAAATTTGTCCGTCCTTGCTCTTAGGACGCCCTTCATTTTCTTCTTTGAACTGCCGTAAAATTTGCGGCGATTACGAACAGACGCGCAAGAAACGATAAACGCTATAGACTTTGAACTGCCGCAATATTACGGCAATTACTAACATTATAGGTTTTTAGAGACGCCCATTGCCTTTTGTTTGCGTTTTAATTTTGCGCGGTCGGAACTTCGGCAACAGGTTCAGCCGCAGCTGCCGCAGATAGAACGCTGGCGGCTCTTTTTCTTGAAGAATCTTCGGAAATTCTTGCGGCTTTCCCTGAAAGATTTCTTAAATAATAAAGTTTTGCTCTGCGCACTTTCCCGTGTTTTACAAGTTCAATTTTATCAATTCTCGGAGAATTCATCGGGAAAATTCTTTCAACGCCTACGCCAAAAGAAATTTTACGCACGGTAAAAGTCTTCGATAAGCCGCCGCCTTTTATCCGTATAACTACGCCTTCAAAAACCTGTATTCTTTCATTTCCGCCTTCAACTACTTTGAAGTGAACTTTCACTTGGTCGCCAGACTTAAAAGCGACGAATAAATTTTTTTTCTGCAATGAATCAACGTAATCCAATAATGACATTTTACAACTCCCTTTTTAAACTGCAGAGCGGACAGTTTAGAACAAAAAACGCAAAGCAACCTGCAAACTATAAACCGTTTTAAATTGTTTTGGAAATATTGCCGCGGCGCGATGATTTTGCCGCAATCGTTACTTTCCGCTTTCAATTTTCAGCTTTTGTTTTATCAAGTCCGGCCGGCGTTTTTTTGTTCTTTCGTAAGATTGTTTTTGCCGCCACTCGTCTATTTTTTTATGGTCGCCCGAAAGCAATACTTCAGGAACCTGCATCTTTTTAAAAACCGAAGGTCTTGTGTAATGAGGATAATCCAAAAGACCGTTGTAAAAAGAATCGTTTTTTACGGACGCTTCTTCTTTCACCACGCCTTTAATCATTCTTGCAACCGCGTCTACTAAAACCATAGCGGGAATTTCGCCGCCCGTTAAAACGTAATCGCCTATGGAAATTTCGTCGTCAATAAAACGCATAATTCTCTCGTCAACGCCTTCATAATGCCCGCACAAAATAACTAGATGAGAGTATTTTGAAAGGTCTTTAACGATTGAATTGTTTAAAGGGCTTCCCTGAGGAGACATATAAATTACGCGGCGCGTCTGCCCGCGTTTTTTTCTTGCGGTTAAACTTTTTAAAGCCGCGTAAACAGGCTCGGGTTTAAGTACCATTCCCGCGCCGCCGCCGAAAGGCTTATCGTCAACTTTTTTACGCTTATCTTTAGAGAAAGAACGTATGTCTATGGCGTTGATGTTTAGAAGACCTTTTTCCTTAGCTTTTCCTATAAGGCTTTCGTTAAAAGGACTTTCAAACATTTTAGGAAAAATCGTAAGAATATCAATCTTCATAAATCAAATAACCGTCGTATTCAACGTCTTCGGCTTTGTTTTTTGAACCGCCGAAAAGTTCTTCAAAGCCGTCGGGCAAACTGACGACAATTTTTTTAGCAGCCATGTCCACTTGCCGCACGACGCTCTTTAGAGCGGGAATCAATATTTCTTTCCCGTCGTATTGAACAATCCAAATATCGTTGCCTGCGGTATTAATAACTTCGCGCAAAACGCCCAGCCTGTCGCCGTCTGAGCTAAAAACTTCAAACCCGAGAATATCCGCAATCCGCCACGCATTAGCAAGCGCGGCGGATTTGTCTAAGCGTTTCATTATTTTTTACCGCTTACTATTCGACTATTTCAACAGTGGCTCTTTTATCTAATTTCGCAGAAGCCGAATTTATGATAATTCTTATCGCCTTTATAATTCTGCCTTCTTTGCCGATAATTTTGCCTCTGTCGCCGTCTGCGACTTTAAGTTCTAAAACAGTCGCTTTTTCGCCTGCGATTTCTTTTACTTCAACTTGATCAGGATTGTCAACCAACGCTTTTGCAATATAAAGTACTAGTTCTTTCATTTTCCCTCCATCGTTTTACGGCTTATCCCGCTATTTGTTTTCTGAGACTTGGCTTTTTTTTATCAAAACGGAAACTGTTTCCGTAGGTTTTGCGCCTGTAGCGAGCCAATAATTTATTCTATCCATGTTGGCTTTAAGTTTATCGCTGTCAGCCTGAGGGTCATACTGTCCGAGAATTTCAATAGGTTCGCCGTTTCTTTTCGCCCTTTGATCTATGGCGACTACTCTGTAAAAAGGTCTTTTCGGTTTGCCTATTCTTTGCAAACGTAAATGTACTGCCATTGTTATCCTCCATATCTTTTGGAAACGCTGCCGAACCCAATCGTTTTCGCGCCCCGCATCTTAATGACTAGTCGTCTTGACGCTTTGCGTCTGAAACGTCCTGTGTGAATTATGTATTATATATAAAAAAATGCGGTATTGTCAAATCGACGTCTATGCTTCTCCGCTCCTGTTACAATGAGTGCCGCTTGAGCGAGAGTTCCTATTTTATATATTTTACTTTTGCCGCCTGCTCTATCGCGCCGGAGCTTATTATGGGGCGTCTCTAAAAACCCTAACGCCCATCCAAGCCTTGCGACTTGAGACATTGTCTCTGCGGCATCTGGGCATCAAAAAATTTGTCCGTCCTTGTTCTTAGGACGCGGCTTGCATTTTCTTCTTTGAACTGCCGCAAAATTTGCGGAAAGTACCCTTCATCGTATTATGATAGCATTCCAAATATTATAGGTTTTTAGAGACGCCCTATTAGAGTTTCGTATTTTGAGGCGTTTCCAATTGCCGCCGCTGCTTGCTGTTTTCACTACTCTTGCAGGATAAGAATCAAAAGCAAGCGGTCGCCTTTTGCCGTTATTTCCAGCAAGTGCAATGATAAGGATAGTAAGCTGCAAACGGTCTCAATATGTGATTTCCCTTTGCCCGAGAGGGCAAGCAGATGGCGTCGGGCTTGCCAAACAAAACATGGCGGAGGGTATGGAGTTGTCTTACATCTTCAAAAACTTCCTGCGCGCGTTTGAGGCGAAAACGCAAAATACTTTGCAAAATATATTTCCGCTTTTTACGCAAAATCAAAAATTTCACTGCGTTTTCTCTGCGTATCTACGAGCACGGCAGTCGCTCTGCCGTAACGATGCCCGCAGGCTTCGCCCGGGTTTATAAATAAAGTTCCTTTTATATTTTCTATTTTAGGTTTGTGCGTGTGTCCAAAGAGCGCGTAATCGTATTTTTTATCGTCAAAAAACGACGGACTGTGCGTCATAACAAAAAGTTTTCCGTCAAGTTTAAACTCAAAAGGAGCTTCTTTTATAATGCCAAACCCCGAAATAACGTTATCTAGCGCGGCGCGTTCGTAGTCGTTGTTTCCAAAAACCGCTTTAAAAGCGCAGTTCAATTTTGAAAATTCCAAAGCCGCCGAAGGCGAAAAAATATCTCCGCAATGCAAAACTATGTTTGCTTTGCGAAAATTGAAAAACTCTATCGCTTTTCTTATATAAAAAACATCGTTGTGAGTGTATGAAATTACGCCGATAAACATTTTTATCGCCTGTTAAAAGCATTATAGGGCGTCTCTAAAAACCCTAACGCCCGTCTTTGCCTTGCGCCTTGAGACATTGTCTCTGCGGCATTTCTACATCAGAAAATTTGTCCGTCCTTGCTCTTAGGACGCCCTTCATTTTCTTCTCTGCCCTACAGCAAAATTTGCGGCAAGAACGAACATTATAGGTTTTTGCAAGACACCCTATTATTAAATTTGCTGCGCCCGTATAAAATATATAGCCGGTTTTTGGTTTTTATAAAAACGAGCGATTAGCATTTGTCGTTGGGATGGGTACTTTTTCTTTGAAAATCTCAGACAGTCTTACGGCGGCTTGCGTTTTATAGTTTCCGATTTGGTTTGCTAGGCGGCTCCAGTATCTTTCAAGTTTTTTTATCGCAAGTATTTTCACAAAGTATTCCAGCGGAATGAAAGCGGTTGTTCCCCAGTCGTCAATCAATACGAATTTTGACTGTTGAGGAGAAATTTCTTTAAGCAGCAAATTTGCAGGATTTGTATTTCTCATAACAAGAGCGTCGTCTTGGAGGGTTTTCTTAAAAACTCTTACAGCAGAAGCTATTCTATCGAAATTCTGTAGCATAAAATTTTCATCTTCCAGCATTTGCAGCAAACTTTTTGATATTTTCCCGTCGTAATCTCTAATGCACTCAAAAACAAACCCGTACCCGAGATTTGTTTTTACTGTTTTAATATAGGCGCTCATACAATCAAGATACGGTTTTCGCAGACGGGTGAAGTAGCAGTATATGATTTCCCTGAAATTTTTGCGTTTGTAAGAACATGAAATAGGAGCGTGTAAAATTTTAACGCACCAATTTTCGTTGCCCGGATAAAGATAGCACCTTCGCTGAACGCCCTGCCCGATAAAAAGTTTCTCGTCAATTTCTACAAATTCGCACACGACACGCTCCCGAGCTTTCAGATTATCTTTCAGATTATCTTAATCTGCGGCAAACGCAAAAAATATTTACAGGCAAAGCGCGCGACCTCGCCGCCGCCTAAGATTTCATCATAGATTTTGGCGGCAAGGGCGGGCATTATAGGTTTTTATAGACGCCCAGTTGTAATTTAAACCGACTGAACTTCTTTGACTTCTGGCACAGCCTGTTTTATTGCGTTTGTCACGCCGTATTGTAAAGTCATAGCCGCCATAGGACAACTGCCGCAAGCTCCTACGAGTTTTACTTTTACTATTCCGTCTTCGCTTACGTCGATAAGCTCAACGTTTCCGCCGTCGGCTTCAAGACCCGGACGAACGCTGTTTAAGGCTTCTTCAACTTTTTCTTTTAAGCTCATTTGTCTACCCCTTTCAAAATTTTAACATATTATACATTATTATTAAGCTAATTCTACAAAACAAAAATGGGCAAAAACAGCCAGAAGCTGACAACTGACAATGGCAAAGGCAAACGACAAAACCCCGTCAGGCTGCGCCTGCCAGCCCTTTTTACAAAAGGAGTGTCTCTAAAAACCTATAATGTTCGTAATTGCCGTGAATTTTGAGGCAGTTCAAAGAAGAAAATGAAGGGCGTCATAAGAGTAAGGACGGACAAATTTTCCGGCGCAGAAATATCGCAGAGACAATGTCTCAAGGCGCAAGGCAAAGACGGGCGTTAGGGTTTTTAGAGACGCCCAAAGGGAAATTAACGGCAACTGCTACTTGCAAGACCTAGTCTCATCACTCCTGCAAGAGCGGAAGAAAAAGCCTTTGCCACTTGTCGTCATTGCGGGCTTGACACGCAATCTGCCAAAAAAGCAGTCTCGGCTTTTTAGCAAGCAACTACAAAAGAAAGATTGCGGGTCAAGTCCGCAATGACGGCAAAGGCAAACGTCAAATTGTTTATTTGTCCCTAAGCCTGTAAGTCCACAGCGGCAAAAAGTAAGGGCAACGAAATATTATGCCGCTTTCCCTCTTTGCGTATTAATCTAAGGCTGCGAAGCGTTTTTGTGTTTTACTACGCCGCCTTCGGAAAGATAAATGGCGTCTTCGCAGATGTTTGTCGTTAAGTCGGCTATTCTTTCAAGGTTTGCCGCGATATTTATCATTTTTAAAGCGCAGCTTACGTTTTTAGGATTTTTCTCTATATACGCCGAAATTGCGTCTGTTACGACAATTTTTAAAGAGTCTACTTCGTTCTCTTTTTCTAAAATAGTTTTCCACATAGACATGTCTTCGTCCACAAAAGATTTTATTGAATCTTTAAACATATCGGCGGCTATCGACCCCATTTTCAAAATGTCGCCAAGCTGCGCCATAAACGGTCTGCTCACTATAAACAATGCGTTTTGAGCGATATTTACGGCGTGGTCTGCCATTCTTTCAAGGTCGTTGTTAATTTTAATCGCGCTAATTATCATGCGCAGGTTTTTTGTCACAGGCTGATACTGCGCTATATAATTTATACATATTTCGTCGAACTCTATCTCCCGTCTGTTAGCTATGGGTTCGTCTTTGTCTATTATATCGTGCAAAAGACGTTCGTTTCTGTCGGAAAGCGCTTTTAAGCTCTTTTCCAGCATTTTTTCCGCAAAATCCGCGTAATCGGTTATGCCTTTTTTTAACAGTAAAATTTTTTCTTGAAACATTCTTGTTCTCCTATAAAAAAGCGAAATATTTTGAGTTTAGGCAAACCGCCGTAAAGGTTGCTATTTGCATTATTATCCAAATTTCCCCGACAGATATTCTTCCGTTTTCTTTTCTTTCGGCACGGTAAATATTTGAGACGTAACGCCGAATTCTATAAGTTCGCCCAAATACATAAACGCCGTAAAGTCTGAAACTCTCGCCGCCTGCTGCATATTGTGCGTAACTATGGCTATAGTATAATTCTTTTTTAATTCTAAAATTAAATCTTCTATTTTATTCGTTGAAATAGGGTCTAGGCTTGCGCACGGTTCGTCAAACAAAATAACCTCGGGGTCTACCGCAAGACATCTGGCTATGCAAAGCCTTTGCTGCTGTCCGCCTGAAAGTTTTAAAGCGTTGTCGCGCAGCCTGTCTTTTACTTCGTTCCACAGCGCGGCTTTTCGCAGCGAATCTTCAACCACAGCTTCTATTTTCTTTTTATCTTTTTCGCCTTGAATTTCAAGCCCATAGCTTATATTTTGCCATATACTTTTTGGAAAAGGATTGGGTTTTTGAAAAACCATGCCGATTTTTCTTCTTATTTTTACGACGTCGGCTTTTGGCGACAAAATATTTTCTCCGTCAAGGTAAATTGAGCCGCAAGCTTTGGCGTTTGCAATTAAATCGTTCATTCTGTTTAAAAGCCGTATAAAAGTAGATTTGCCGCAGCCAGAAGGTCCTATAAAAGCGGTCACTTTATCGTTGTAGAAATCTATGCTTATATTTTTAATCGCCTTGTGCGTTCCGTAATAAAAATCTACGTTTTCCGCTTTAATTCTGACATCGTTGTTTTTAACGGGCATATAAACTCCTGTATTTATTTCTCAAATATATCGCGACGGCGGAAATTAAAAGCGTTATCGCCAAAAGAAGCAGCGCGCAGCCGTAAGCTATCGCCGTTTGTTTATCGGGCTTAGTTCCTTCCGTCATAAGCGCGTATATATGATAGGGCAAAGCCATAACTTCGCTAAAAATAGAATCGGGATACCCTCTTTTATAAAAAGTAGCCGCCGTAAAAAGAATAGGCGCGGTTTCCCCAGCGGCTCTTGCGACGCTTAAAATTACGCCCGTCATTATTCCGGGCATTGCCGCGGGAAGGACCGTTTTTTTTATGGTCTGCCACTGCGTCGCGCCAAGCGCTAAAGAAGCCTCTCTTATTGAATAGGGAGCCGCCATAAGAGCTTCTTGCGAAGCTGAAATTATTCCGGGCAAAATCAAAATGCCAAGCGTAAGGCTGCCTGAAAGTATAGAGACGCCAAACCCAAAAAATTTTACAAAAACGGCAAGCCCGAACAGCCCGAAAACCACCGACGGAACGCCCGCCAAATTGTTTATGCTCATTCTAATAATGTTTACTATAAAACCTCTTGGACCGTATTCGTTTAAATATATGGCGCAGGCTAAACCCAAAGGAAGAGCAAACGCTACGGCTCCGACTGTTAAATAAAGCGTTCCTACTATCGCAGGCGCCACTCCGCCCGCCGTCATCCCTTTGCGCGGAACAGAAGTTAAAAATTCCCAAGAAATTACTTCAAGCCCGTTTGAAAATATTAAGTAAATTATCCCCGCCAAAAATAAAAGCGTAATAACAATGCACAAAGCTAAAAAAGTAAATCCGATTTTTTCTTTAACCGCGCTTGAAAATTTATTTGAAATTCTTATTTTCATCTGTCTAACCCCAGCTTAATTCTGTATTTTCTGCTTATCGCCTCGGCAAGCGCGTTAAAAACTAAAGTTATTAAAAATAAAATCAGCCCTATCGCAAAAAGGCAATGATAATGCGCGCTTCCCACAGCCGCTTCGCCCATTTCGGCGGCTATGGTGGCGGTCATAGGACGGACAGGGTCAAAAAAAGATTTTGGAATTACCGCCGCTCCGCCTGAAACCATAAGCACTGTCATTGTTTCGCCTACTATTCTGCTCATTCCTAAAATTACAGAAGTGGATATGCCTGAAGCCGCCGCGGGAATTACAACCTTGGTAAGCGTTTGCCATCTGTTTGCCCCTAAAGAATAAGAAGCCTCTTTAAAACTGTTAGGAACAAAACTTAGCGCGTCTTCAGAAATGCTTGCCACTGTGGGAATAGCCATTACGCCTAAAACTACGCTTGCGCTAAATGCGCAAAGACCCGTAGGAATATTAAAAAGTTTTTGTATAAAAGGCGCGACTATAAGCATTCCAAAAAAACCGTAAATTATAGAAGGAATACTGGCGAGCGTTTCAATCAAAGGCTTTAAAATTTGTTTTTGAGACGCGCTTGCAAGTTCGTTAACGTACAAAGCCGAACCTATCCCCAAAGGAACGCATACAAACAGCGCGCCGACAGCCACTTCTAAAGACGCTAAAATTAAAGGCAAAACTCCAAATTCCGCAGGTTCAAACGTAGGATACCAGTATTTGCCGAACAAAAAATCAAACAAATTAATTTCTGAAATTGCAGGAATGCTTTCTTTAAACAAAACAAACACTATCCCCGCAAGAAAAACCAAAGAGGAAAAAGCTAAAACAGTAAACAACATTTTTATAGCGAGTTCTTTATAACTGCGCATATTGTATTATCTCCCCTAACCCGTTTAAGATTTCGCGGGCGGCGGGGTTAGGCCGCCCTGCGAATCTCCCTTACGCGCTTGCGCGCCGGCATCTTTCCCTCTTTATTGCAAAGGAACAAATCCTTCTTCTTCAACTATTTTTTGTCCGTCTGCGCTTAAAAGAAAATCTATGAAATTTTTAATTTCGCCTTTAGGCTGTCCGTTTGTGTACATAAACAGAGGTCTTGAATAGGCGTATTTGCCCGTTAAAACCGTTTCTTTATTTGCGTCTACGCCTTCTATTGAAACGGCTTTGATTTGCGGGCTTGTATATCCCACGCCTACGTATCCTATAGCGCCCGGAGTTTTAGAAACGGTCGCTACTATGGCTTGGTTTGAAGCCTGCATAAGCGCGCCGCTTAATACTTTTTGTTTATTTAAAGCAAGCTCGCCGAAAGCCTCAAAAGTGCCGCTTGCCGAATCTCTGGAAACTACTACTATTCTCTCGTTCTTGCCGCCGACCTGCGACCAGCTTGTAATTTTGCCCGTATAAATGTCTGACACTTGTTTTTTTGAAAGTTCTGAAACCGCGTTTGAGTTGTTGACTATAACGGCTATTCCGTCCATAGCCACCACAAAAGCCTTAGGCTTTACGCCCTTTGAAGCCGCCGTTTGAATTTCAGAATCTTTTATAGCTCTAGAAGCGTTGGCTATGTCGCAAGTTCCCGCTATTAAAGAGTTGACGCCGACGCCCGATCCGCCGCCTCTTACTGTGATATTTGCCGAAGAGTTTGCGTCCATATATTCTTCAGCGGCTCTTTGAGCTATAGGTAAAAGCGTTGTAGAACCTTCTAGCGTTATTTTTGCGGCAAAAGCGTCTGCGGCAAAAATTGCCGACGCTAACAAAACTACAGCTAATATCTTTTTCATTTTTGTCTCCCTGTTTTTTTACTCAATAAAATTTTTTTATATTTTTACGCGCCGCCCAAATAAGACGGCGCGTTTTTTAACTTATCAAGCGTAAAAGCGTTAAAACTTATAGCTTACGTCAAACTGCGCGAGGCTTTTATTATTTTCGGCTCCGTTAATTACGTCGTAATTTAAATAGCTTATAGCAAGCGACGCCTTTTTAGTTAAACCGAGATTAAAGCCTATTTCATAACCTCTAGCGTTTCCCGCTCCGCCGTAAGCGTCTGAAAATCCAAGATATGCGGGTATTGCGCGCGCCATAAGATACCTTGCCGCATAGCCTATATTCCAATCGCCTAATTTTTCTATTTTATCGTCGCCGAAAGTAAATCCGAACAATCCGCCTTCATTGTTGTCTTTATAAACTTCATCGTCAATATTTTTTACGTATTCGCTAAATACCTTAATAGTGTATTTGCCGACAACTTCTTTTGCTTTAAATTCAATACCGGGGTTGATAAGGCTGAAGTTTGTAGAAGAAGTGTATCCGCCAAGAAAATTAGCGTTGCCCGGAGTTGAAAATAGGTTTCTGCCCTTTGTGACAAATTGCTGATAGCCTAAAGCGGCTTTCAAACTTATTTTGCCTTTTGAAAAAGTTATGCCGGGCTGGAATATATAGGTTTCAGGCTGACCTGCGCCCTGCCTTATGTCTCCGTTTAGAAAAATCCAACCCGCATTGCCAAATATTGCAAGACCTCCGCCCAAATCGCGGTTAAAGTTTACAGTCACGCCTTCAGGGTTAATGTCAGTGTCCCAGATAAGCTGTTTTATGTTCCATGTAACCATAGCGGCTTTTAATTTACCTGCGTTTACTTTAAACATACCCGCTATATCGTATTGCAAATAAGCGTAATCTACAAAAATAGGAGCTTTGCCAAATCCTTGAAACGTATAGTTTGTAGACGTGGGTTCTGAGTCTGCTCCGCCGCTTGTCTTTCCCGTAGCAAGCCCAAAAGCCGCGCTTAAATTTTCAACGGGTCTTGCTTCAAAACCAAAACGCAGCCTAAGTCTTTCTCTGTCTCTGGTATTATCCGAAGAATTCCAATCCGACTGAAACCTCAAACGTATATCCGCGTTGAATTTAACGTTTTGTATCCAAGCGGGAATTAACGAATTTGCTCCGCTTGCCGTAAGCTGCCTTGTTTCTTCCGCCGTTTCAGTAATAATTTGCTGCGCTTCTCCGTAAGATATTACCCCTTTTTCCGCAAGCTTTTGCGCAAGTTTATCCACTTCTCCTGCAAAAACGCTCCCGCTAAAAAACACTACAGCCGCTAAAACTGCGGCGGCTCTTTGCAGCTTTTTCTCAAGTCTTGTTTCCTTCATCCTGTTTTCTCCTTTTCCTTTGACGCTTCGCGTCGGGATTTATCTTCATTTTGTCTTTGGGCGTCTCTAAAAACCTATAATGCTCGTAATTGCCGTGAATTTTGCGGCTGTTCAAAGAAGAAAATGAAGGGCGTCCTAAGAGCAAGGACGGACAACTTTTCTGATGAAGAAATGCCGCAAAAGGCGCGGCAAGTACGGGCGTTAGGGTTTTTAGAGACACCCATTTGTGCAGCAAAATGATACAAAACGCAAATTAAGGAAGAATAAAGAAATTGTTAGTTTTTTGTTAAGAAAAAAAAGAACCCGTAAATTTTTACGAGTTCTTTTTGATAAGTTATTTTGGTATGAAATATTAGATTTTATTTTGTAAGAAGTCCCGCGTCTAAAATAAATTGACTGCCTGTGATATGGCGCGCTTTGTCGGAAGCTAAAAACAAAAGCGCGTTTGCCACGTCTTGAGGTTCTATCCAAGGAACGCTCTGTAAATTGCCTGCGGAAGCCTCCGCGACTTCTTCTCTAGTTTTTCCTTCAAGTTCGGCAAGTCCGTCGTTAAACGGAGTGTTCACCCCTGTGGGATGAAGGCTTATAACGCGGATATTATATTTTACAAGCTCAATAGCCCAGCTTTTTGTAAGCCCTGTCAAAGCCCATTTAGAAGCGCAATAATGCGAAAGGCGGTTAAAGCCCCGCAAGCCTCCTACCGAAGAATTGTTAATTATAACTCCGCTGTTTTGCTTTATCATTTGAGCGATGACATATTTTCCCACAAGCCATGCGCCTTTGAGGTTTATATCTAAAACCGCGTCCCATTGCTCTTCGGTAAGTTCGTGCGAAAGCCCATATGCCGCAACTCCCGCATTGTTAAACAAAATGTCTATTGAACCAAAAGCCTTTATCGCGCCGTCTACGGCGTTTTCAACGTCTTTTGCGTTTCTAACGTCTCCTGTGAAAGCCGCAAACTTGCCGCCCGCCGCCTTTACTTCAAGCGCAAGCGTTTCTAAATCTTTTCCGTTTGCGCGATTGTAGGCAGGATAAGAAATTTTCTCGCCCAAATCAAAACCCGCTACGTTTGCGCCTTCTTTTGCAAAAGCCAAAGCCGCCGCTTTCCCCTGACCTTTTGCCGCGCCTGTTATAAAAATCGTTTTATTTTTAAATTCCGGCATTGGCATCCTCTCATTTTCTCTGCAAATACGGCGACAAATGGTCGTCAACTTCAATTTGCAGCGCTTTATTGATTAAATTAGTCGCTATCATCTGCGACGCAAACGCGGTTAAAACTACTATTTGTTCGTCTGTAAAAACGCTTTTTAGCTCGTCAAACAAACTTTTTGAAATATTGTTCGCGTCTTTTACCAAAGCGCGCCCGTATTTTTCAAGCAGAAGTTCTCTGTCTGAAAATTTTAAATTATTTAAATCGTATCCCAAATCTGACAATTCTTTGCGGAAAAAAAGCGAACATAAAAGACAGTCGTTTTCGCTTGATATTGAATGACAAAAAACGGCAAACTCTTTTTCTGTAATAAATTTTAACGCTTCGCCGCGCAAAGGATACCACTCCATAAGCGCTTTATAAGACGCCAAATTATTTAAAAGAGTTTTTTTCATATTTGTAACGTATCCGCCGTTTTTTGCCGCTTGTCTATCGTAGGCGGCTTTAATATCTGCGGATGCGTTTTCGTAATCTACATATTTGATTATTTTTGACATTTTATATCCTTATCCGCAAATTTATATTTTTTCTAAAGATTTATCTATGGCGGAAATCAAATCTTCAACGTCTTCAAGCCCTGCCGACAAACGCACTAAATCTTCGGTGACGCCCGCCGCAAGCAAAGCCTCGCCTTTAAGCTGCGAATGCGTTGTAGAGGCGGGATGTATCACAAGGCTTCTTGCGTCTAAAATATTTGCAAGGTTAGACCACAGCTCTAAATTGTCTATAAATTTTACGCCGCTTTCAAACCCGCCTTTAAGACCGAAACTAAAAACCGCGCCGGGACCTGTTTTTGGGAAATATTTTTGCGAAAGCGCATAGAACGGACTTTCTGGAAGCCCCGAATATTTAACCCACGAAACTTTAGGATGTTTTGACAAATGCAATGCGATAATTTTTGCGTTTTCCGACTGTTTTAAAGCGCGCAGATTTAAAGTTTCCAAACCTTTCAAAAATTCATGTCCGCCAAAAGGCGAAAGCGTCGCGCCTATGCCGCGCAAAACGTCGCCTCTTAACTTATTAATCAATACCGCGCTTTTTCCTTCCTTATAAAAGGGTTTTCCGTAGACTTCCCAAAAGTTTGTTCCGTCGGCTGCGGGGTCTGCGGCGTTAATATAATTTGTAAAAACCGGGTTTGCGCCCCAATTAAAATCGCCTTTTTCAATAATCATTCCTCCGATATGCGTGCCATGCCCGCCGATGAGTTTTGTCAAAGAATAAGTCAAAATATCGGCTCCGTAATCAAAAGGATTTAACAGAGGCGGAGGAGTAACGGTATTGTCTATAACCAAAGGAATATCGTATTCGTGGGCGACTTTTGCAATTTTTTCTATATCTGCAATATAGCCGCTAGGGTTGCCGACGCTTTCGGCGTATACCATTACGGTATTTTTATCAATTGCTAAACGCAAAGCGTTTTCGTCGTTTACATCTGCAAAAACGGTATCAATCCCTATTCTCTTTAGATTATGTCTAAGAAAGCTAGCCGTACTTCCATAGAGATGCGGACTTGAAACTATTTTTTTGCCGGAATCCGCCAACCCCAAAAATAAAAGCGCGTTAGAAGCGCAGCCGCTTGCCACAGCCATAGCCGCGCTTGCGCCGTGATATGCCGCAAGCCTTTCTTCTAAAACCGTAGTAGTCGGATTGTGTATCCTTGAATAAATAAAACCTTCGGTCTTACCGCTAAAAAGGTCTGCTCCATGCTGCGCGCTGTCAAAAACAAAACTTGTAGTAGCGTAAATAGGCACAGCTCTAGATTTAAGATTTTTAGAGTAATCATACCCTGCGTGCAAAGCCAAAGTGCTTTGCTTATACTTATTTGCCATAAAAACTCCCTTTCCTAAGTTTATTTCATACAAAATATATATGCGCAATGATATAAATTTCCATATTGTTTTGTCAATTTTTCTTAATCCCCTTTTCGGCGTCTTTTTTAAATGATTCGGCAAGGGGGAGGAATTTACATAAAAATATATGCGGTTATTAATTCGCCTTTTTATTCATAAACGGCAAAGACTAACGTCAAATACCCCGTCGGCATAGACAATGTCTGTGCCGACGCCCCTTTTGCAAAAGGGGAATTTAACGACCACAAAAACTTTGCTGTTGGCGGGTTCGGCGAGGGGTGGGGGATTGGTTAAAATATAAAACATACTTGTTATATATGCTTTACTTGAAGATAATTTTTTTATAGAATTAGGCGAACTTTGTAGTTTTAAGGGGAAAGTATGTGTTTAATGTTTGTCGTAACGGCAGAAAAGCCTATTAATATAAGCGAAAATCTCAAAGCGTTTTTCCATAAAAGTTTGCTGCATAAGCACGGGTGGGGTTATGCGGATTTCAGCGATGAAAAAATATTTATAAAACGAGAAAATACGCCCGCTTATAAAAGCGCGCTCGCGCAGGCGATGGCTGCCGCTCCTTTTGAAGTTAAAAACGCTTTTTTTCATCTTCGCTACGCTACGATAGGCGCGGTTGAACAGGAAAACGTTCACCCTTTTTCTACGGCTGACAATTCCGGGCGCGTTTGGTCTATTATTCACAATGGGACTATTTTTCGTTCCGTTGAGCTTGACCTCTTTTTTCACAAACAAACAGGTTCGACTGATACCGAACGCCTCTTGCTTCATATTGTTGAACGCGTCAACCTATTTATAACGCAGCGCGGGCGCGAACTGAGCGACAAAGAGCGTTTTGACGTCATTGAAAAAATCATTACGTCTCTTGCCAGCAGCGGGAATAAGTTAAACGTCGCTATTTACGACGGGGACTTCTTTTATATACACGCCAACTCCCGTTCTGGAAGCGGCGTTCTCGGCGCGGACAGCCGCAAAGATTTTTTGTACGAACTAGACGATAACGGAGCAAAGCTCTTTGCGACGTCGCCTCTTGATTTGCGCTTGTGGAAGCCTGTTGAATTAAACGTTTTATCCGCCTATAAAAACGGCAGGCGCGTCAAAAAAAGCGCGCCTCATCAATATGAATATTTTGAAAACTATGCCGACGTAAGGCATTTATATCAAGGGTTTTCGCAATTATGAACATTTCCCGCCAAGACGTTTTGGATATGCTTTACAAAAAATACATTTTGCCGACAAAAGATAAAAGAGATCTCTGTATAGGCGTTGAGATAGAGCTTCCCATAGTAAATCTTTCTAGAAAACCCGTTGATTTTGCCGTCGTTCACGATTTAACGCGCAGCTTCAAAACGGCTTTCGGTTTTTATGTGGCGGTAATAGACGAAGAAAAAAATCCTTGTTCGCTGCTGCATTTTGGAAACGACGATATTCTCTCTTACGACTGTTCCTATAATAACCTTGAACTGTCTTTTGGGAAAGAAAAAAACCTTTTTGCCATCCAAGAACGCTTTTTAAAATATTACGCTTTTATACAGGATTTTCTTGCGCCGCACAATTATACGCTTACAGGCATGGGCATAAATCCGTTTCGCGCCTACAACAGCTGCGCGCCTATCCCAAACCAAAGATACCGCATGCTTTACCATCATCTATCATCTGCGCCGCAATACCGCGACAGAATTCCAATGTTTTTTCATCCTTGGCCGTCATATGGAATGTTTTCAAGCGCGTCGCAGGCGCAGTTTGACGTATTTTACGACGATTTAATTCCCGTTATATGCGCTTTTTCATTGCTTGAACCGCTGAAAGCCGCGCTGTTTTCAAACTCCGTTATGACGGGCGAACGCGAAGACCTTTTGTGCTGCCGCGATATGCTGTGGGAAAACAGCATGCAGGGAATAAACCCCCACAATATAGGAATGTTTGACAAAATCCCCGAAAGCGTAGACGAGCTTCTTGAATATATAGCTTCAACAAGCATTTATTGCGCGCAACAGGGGGAAAAATATTTTAATTTTGAACCTATAAACATTGCGGAATATTTTGCGCGCGCTCAAGTGAGCGGGGAATATTACGACAGCGAAAGCGGGACGTATAAACAGGCTGTCTTTTCGCCAAAACCCGGCGATTTAAAATATCTGCGAAGTTTTAAATTTCAAGATTTAACGTTTAGAGGAACAATAGAGTTTAGAAGCGTTTGCTGCCAGCCCGTCTGCGACTCTTTTTGCGTCAGCGCGTTTCATCTTGGGCTTATAGGGCGGAAACAGGTTGAAAAAATTAACGAACTGTTAAAAAGCGACCGCGTTATTTACGGGCATGGCTATACTGCAAGCGAACTGCGGCGCATAATGAATATGCGCAAAATGTCGAATTTCGCAGACCCGCAAAAACTGCAAAAACTTCTGCTTCAAATTTTATCTATAGCTCAAGACGGACTTAAAGAAAGAGGGCTTGGCGAAGAGATTTTTCTACAGCCTCTGTTTAAACGCGCGCAAAAATTCACAAACCCTGCAAGAGATTTGCTTGAAAGAATGGAAAACGGCGACGCCATAGAAAATATTATCAAAGATTACGCCGCGCTTTGAGCTTTGAAATAATTATCGTTCGTCCGTATTGTCA
>JAISLV010000176.1 GCA_031277075.1 Endomicrobium sp.
ATACGCTCCGTCAAATCTGAATATTTTACGCGTTTCTTCTCAAAAAGCTAAAACAATTGCGAGAAACCAAGAGCAATGGGAAAAAGATAATCCCGATGTGGACGGCATAGAGCTATCAGACGACGACCAAGTTATTATATTTCCTAAATCTATAGATAAACTTTCAATAAATAGTAAATATACGATTGACGATTTTATAAACAATAACAAAGACGTTGATTTTAGAACTTGGACGACGAAGCCTTTCTCTTCGGAAAAAGCTGTAGAAGCGGCTGCGTCGGCGGCTAAAACGGCAAATCCTGCGCAGACGATAAACGTCGCTCAGGAGCTTGCGGTCAAGCAAGTTCTGACGCAAAGCGACGCGAACGCTTTGACGGAAAGCGAGTTAAATCTCCGCGATACTTTAATAGCTCTTAACAGCTATGATTTGTCTACAATTGAAACTCTTAGCGCTCAAGGATTTAGGGTGGCGTATTTATATTCCGACGTTTCAAATCAAGCCGCAGCGATAGACGGCTGGAAAAAAATTATACGCGGCGTCTACGCAAGAACTAATAGAGACGGCATAAGCGAAATAATGTTCAATAAAGTAGATTTAGAAACTGGAAACGAAAATTTAGCGGAAGCTATAAACGACGGAATTAAATTTGAAGCGTTTGAAGGCGTAAAGCAAATTGTAATTACAAACGAAACTACGGCTTCAAACGTTGTAAACGCGATGAAAAACAGGCGCACTTATTCTGACAGCGTTCCAGTTAAAGAGAGAGTGTTGAATTTATATAAGACGGAAGATATTTCAAATTTTGAAAATCTTTGCAGAAACGAAAACAAAGCCAACGATATAGGCGTTTTTACGATAAGCGAAAAACAAGCCGAGCAATTCAGCTCTTCTATAAAGAAACTTCAAAATGAGTCAATGAGATTTGTCGTAGAAACAAAAAACTATAATGAAATTCGTTTAGACGGCGTAAGGGTGAACGCGGCGGACGAAACGATAGACAGTCTTGTAGGAAAAGACGGCGTTTTAGAAAAGTTAAAAACTTTAAAAAACCAAGCGCTTGACGCGGGCGTTGACGCCAGAATAACGATAGCTTTAAGCGGCGAAGTTTTACAAGAATTTATAAAAAACGGCGTTGATATATGGAAACAATACCATGTTTTGCCGGTAATTTCAAATAAAACAAATTATCAGTTTAAAGCTGAAATGGAATTTGAGCAAAACGCAAGTATTGACGACATAAAGAAAGTTTTAGATAAAGACAATGTAGCGGCGTTAAGCGCGGCTGATTCAAAAACTTTTACTTTAAATTTATACGGCGACAGAATAGAAACTCTGAAAGAAACTTTAAAGCAGGCAAAAACCGCAAAGCAGCAGTATGATAAAGGTTTAAGAGCTTCGTTAAACAGCAAGTTCGGCTATACGGTTTCAAATATTTCCGCTTTGTTTTCTTTGATAAACTCAGACCGCACTAACCAAGATAAAGAAACTCTTAAAGCGGACATAGAAAAAGCGGTATCTGCCGCGGGAATGTCGGAAGATTCTTCTTCGTATATTAATTATTTGCTGCAAAAAGAACTTTATTACGAGGCTTTAGGTTTTATAAGAGGCGCGGTAATGAACAGCGTAAGAGAAGAATATAAAGACGTTCTTAAAGAAAAAGGAATAAATTTAGATATAGATAAATTTAAAAATATTCACGGCGGCAAATATCAAAAAGCTATACTTACGCTTATGGTTCAGTTAAAAATGAGCGGGCAGATTATAGACGACGAAACGCTCGACAAGCTGATGGAAGAGAAAATCAAAGGGGAAGACAATTACTTTACTACAAAAGAATTTTTAGACGCTACGGGAGCCGTCATCAGCAGGGATATTAACGATATATTGATAAACAATGAATACGAAATAATCCCGATTAAAGAAAACGATAAAGCGGCTGCTGCGGAAATGTTTAAACAATTCAACGTTTTAGTTCAAGATAGATTTATAAAAGCCGAACCTAACAAAAAAGTTCAAACCTCAATGATAGCCGTAAAAAGCATATTGAGCGCGGCATAATTTTATGTCAAAGCGTCCTGATTGAGTTAGCAGGGGCTATAAATAGCGATGAAAACCATAAAAACTCTTACTTATTTATCAAGGCAAATCAAAATTTATATTGATAAATAAAACAAATTTTACTTTATATCCGTAGGCTTTTTAGAGACACTCCTTAAATAGTTTTTATGCGTTTGCGCATCTATGCATCCGTTCTTGTCTTTGCCTAGCTGTTCAGCCGCCTAGCCGCTCTTTGCCGTTGCCGCCGTTAAACCCTCCGTTTTTTGCTATAATGTAAAAACTATGAACGACAAGCTCTCTTTTGAAAATATCAGAAACAGTAAAGAAATTCAAACTTATTTGGAATATACAGATAAGGCGTTTGCTCTTTTTGGATATAAAGATCACGGTAAAAGCCATTCTTCTTATTGCGCCGATACCGCCGAGCAGATTTTAAAATATTTAGGATACGAAAAGAGGGAGCAGGAACTTGCAAAAATAGCCGCATATCTTCACGATATAGGAAGCGTTGTTTCCAAACGCGGTCATGGACAAAGCGGAGCTTTGATGTTTTTAAATTTTCTGGACTTGACGTCTTACGACGAAGAGTCTTTTGCGGTAGCAAGCGCAATAGGCTGCCACGAAGACAAAAATACCGACCCTGTTTCGCCTATAGCGGCAGCTTTGGTTTTAGGAGATAAAACCGACGTCCGCAGGGAAAGAATCAGAGATACGGGCGTAAATAATTCCGACAAACATTCAAAAGTTATCGCCGCCTGCCAACAAGTAAACGTCATAGTCGACAAAGAAAAAATGACTATAGATTTAAGCCTTGCCATAGACGCCGCAATTTGTTCGGTAATGGATTATTTTGAAATTTTTATGGCAAGAACAAACTTTTGCCGCAGAGCCTGCCGAGTTTTAAACTGCAACTTTGAACTCCACATAAACCAAGACAAGTTTTTATAATTTATAAACCTCCGTCTCTAAAAACCTTGACAACTTGAACATTTGTCTCTTTTAAAAAAAAGAGACGTCGCCGAGTTTTTGACAAACGCCAATAACTCTTGCCCTATTTTTTAGCTTCTCTAAAAAACTAAAGTACGCGCTTGTTTAGTTTTTTTTGGACAATGGTCAGACCATGTCCTGCTTTTATTTTACCTTCGCTAGCTCGCGTAAGGGGGGATGGTTTGCCTTTTTTGCTTTTGACAGAGTTTTTAGAGACGCGCATGCGGAAAAAATAAATGATGAGGGCGTTTTACTGCGATAAAACTAAGCAGCGGATGATTGCCGTGAGGCTCAATTATTGTAGCTATTGTAATGGTTAGGATGTATTTGTATTTGGGCGTCTCTAAAAACCCTAACGCCCGTCTTTGCCTTGCGCCTTGAGACATTGTCTCTGCGGCATTTCTACATCAGACTTGCTCTTAGGACGCGGCTTGTATTTTCTTCTTTGACCTGCCGCAAATTTTGCGGCAATTACGAACATTATAGGTTTTGCAAGACGCCCATTTGTCCAAAAAAGACGGAAACTTTGCGGCGGCAAAGCGTAAAATAGATAAAGAAACGAGGGAAACAAGCCGAAAAATAGACGCTGAGAAAAAAATTTCGGGAAATCAAAAACGCGAAGCTAAAAGAAAATTGATTTATGAAAACCACGATGAGATAGATTTGAGAAAGGAAACAATGAGATTGTGAAAAATTTATTAGCGTTAAAATAAAAATTAGTCCGTTTTTAGTCCGTTCATTGAGCAAATGCGAATAAATTCAAGCGCATAACGGCAAATTAGCGACGGAAAATTCAAAACCTGTTGATTTTTCAGGCAAAAAGTTTGCCGTATATAAAATGCTGCGGGCGGGATTTGAACCCGCACCGCCCTTACGGGGACAGGCTTCTGAGACCTGCGCGTCTGCCGTTCCGCCACCGCAGCGATAAATTCAAGTAACAATGAAAAAATAATGCAAACTTAGATTTTTATTCTAGTCGTTCTTTTAAAATTGCGCAACCGTAAAGCCGCGCAATACGCGATAAGCTATGAAAAATAAATCCATCGCTTGTCTCTATCTCTTGCGCAAGGAGCTAAGCGACAACTGCGCCGCGCCTTAGATTTTATCACAGCATTGTCTTGGAATGTCGAGAACTTTGCATTGTTTAAAGGGCAATTATACCATTAAATATCTACAATTTCCATTTCAATTACTCTCATTCGTTTCCATTTTCCAGTCTTGTATCTTAGATAAAAAATGAGCGCTAGAAAAATCGCATAAAATACCGTAATGCCCCAGCCTATATAAAGCCCGAGATGAAATGTTACGACTGTAAGATAAACGGGGACAGCCCAAATCAAGACCGACGCGCTTACGAGAAATTTCATTACAAAAGCCGTGTCGCCCGCGCCTTTTATTGCCGACGAGAAAATTATGTTAGCAGGGTCAAATAGAGAATAAAGCGCTACAAAACGCAAAATATTTATAGTAGTCGGACGTATCTGTTCTATTATCAGCGATTCGGCTCCTTTTGAAAAAGGATAAATAAAAGCGTTTGGAATAACGAGTAAAGCGATAACCAGCGCGGAAATGTAGACATATACTGATTTGAAAGCCGTTTTAACGCATATTTGAGCTATATCAGGTCTGTTTTTGCCCAGATAATGCCCTACTAAAATAGACGTCGCTATGCCAAAACCTGTAAGCGGCATAAAAGTGAGGTGATTTATGTTTAAAGCCATATTTGTAGCCGACAGTTCAAGTTTCCCTATAGTTCCCATGACAAGTATGAAAAACGTAAATGTTGACATATCAAAAAAGAACTGAACGCCGTTAGGAAAACCGAAACGGAAGAGCTTTTTCATAAAGCCAAAATCCGGTTTTATCGTTTTCGTATTGTATGTTTCGTCGTTTTTTTGCGAAATTATTAAGAAGATGAAAATAACGTCCATAATTGCGGAAGAAATTATGCTTGCCGCCGCAGCTCCTTCAATTCCCCACGCGGGAAATCCTAAGCTGCCGAAAATCAGAAGATAATCTAGGACGACGTTTAATATAATTCCGACGACGTTTATCTGTAAAATTACTTTTGTTTTCCCTCTTCCTGCGTAAAAACCTGACAATGCCGGCGTCATAATAGCCGTAAACGCCCCAAGACACAAAAATCTGAAATATTTTATTTCCTGAGCCGCAATTTCTTTATCGTGTCCGATAAAATTAAAAATTTCTTCAGAGAAAAAAGAAATTAAAATTAAAACCGCCGCTCCCGCAAAAGATAAGTAGACGCTTTGCCACACGGAAGGACCTATTGAACGGTATTCTTTTTTCCCGTAATACTGAGAAATAAAAACGTCCACATATGACACGGTTCCTATAAAAACGCTCATTATTGAAAATGCGAGCATTCCTGCGGGCAAAGAGGCGGCAAAAGCGTCTTGCGAATGCCATGCCAAAAAAAATCTATTTACAAAGTTTTGGAACGCCCAAGCCCCAGTTGCAATGATTAGAGGCAAAGCTATTTTTAGGAATTCCAAATACCCGCCGACAGCGTTCCAATTATTTTTAAAATCGTTCAAATATCGCATAATAATTAGCATTATAGCATTTTATAAATATTTTGCACGGTAAACGCAAAACTGCTTGAAAATATAAAGTAAAAAGGGTATTATATTTACTCTGACGCCGCTCAGTTAAAAGGAGCGCATAAATGACGCAAGCAAGAGGTTATTATGAAGAAATTTTTGACTGTTTCGGCATTTTTATTTTTATGTTCGTCGGTTGCGTTTAGCGAGTATTTTTACCTTAAAGACGGGGAGGAGATAAACGGTAAAATAGTTTTTGAGACGACGTCTACTCTAAGGATCGCCGTGCGTGGAAGCAATAAACATAGAGTTTTGCAGATAAAAGATATTTATGAAATTTCCAAAAAAAAGAAAGCCGTCGTTCCAAAATCTGCGGAAACTTACGGCGTTGAATACGCTAAAACCGCTTTTACCAGCAAAAAACAGTCTAATCTTTCAGGAGCGCAGGAATATGTTACCGACAATAAATCAGGCGTTCTTGTCTATAGCGTAAAAGAAACTGAGACGCCTTCAGGCAATAAAAGCGCGTCTGGCGCTGCGGTTCAATCTTCAAACGACGACGAATTTGACGCGGCGGCTTATTTGCTTAGCGGGCAAAGTTCTCAAGAACCAGCCGCGCAGGCAAAACCCGCTTCAAAGACCGCCGCAAAATCAAAATCCTCAGTTTCGTCTTCAAGCGACGACGAATTTGACGCCGCCGCTTATTTGCTTGGCAATTCTGCGGCGCCTGCGCCTAAAGAAAAAGCTCCAGAGGCAACAACGGCGTCAAAAAAGAAAGAAGACGTCTACGATAACGACAATTACGACGCTTCAAAATACCGCATAAAAGAAAGCGACAGTTCTTCATCAGGGCGGTATTTTAGCGGAAAGCCCGATAATGAAACTCTGCTTGCTTTGTCGTTTGATTTGAAAGGATCGGTAAATTTTGACGGGACTGTGAAAAAAGAAGGAGTTAATATAGATTTAAGCGGAGATTCTGATTACGGGATAAGCGTTTCTGCCGAACATTACGCTTATCTTACAAAATTATTCGCTTTGGGGTTGGGCGCGGAATATAATTTTCAGAGATATTTAAACGAGACGGGAAGATACAGTTTTCTTCCGTTTTTCATAGCTGCAAAAATGCGCGCGCTAAGCGAAGACGATTATCACATATACGCGACGGCGCGTTTAGGATACGGCGTTTTTATGGCGAATTCTTCTTATTGGCTTGGCGACGTTTACGGCGGCTTTTACTGCGCGGGCGGCGTAGGCGCTTCGTATAAGCGTTTTACTTTTCAGCTTCTTTACTCTTATAACGGAGGAAGTTTAAATTATAAAGTCGCCGCTGACGAAATTGACGTCAGCGTTTCTTTTTCAAAGCTCGGGCTATATTTCGGCTATTTGTTTTAGACGGCGCAATTTTATGTTCGGAGGGAACGTGAAAAAAATATTTTGTTTGCTGATATTGTTTGTTTTTTCTTCATTATCTTTTGCGGACGTTTCGGGTTTTCGCAAATATAAACTTGGAACGCTTGAATTCATAGCGATTAAAGATATGGACACGAATTTAGGAAAATCAATACTTTTAAACCCCGAAGCGCCTGTTGTAAGAGAAGTTATGTTTGACGGGCAAAATCCGTCTTCAATAAACGCTTTTGCCGTAAAAACAAAAGATAAAAATATTTTGATAGATACGGGAAACGGCGAAGGCGGCGCGATGTTTGCAAATCTTTTGTCGGCGGGATTTTCGCCCGACGATTTTTCCATTGTGATAATAACGCACATGCACGGCGACCATATCGGCGGGCTTGTGAGCGCAGACGGGGAAAGAAATTTTAAACGCGCGCAAATTTATATAGCCGCGACGGAACTTAACTATTGGCTTAACGCCGTAGGCGACAGGAATTCCGCAAGACTTATTAAATCGGTCTACGGAGGCGACTTGAAAACTTTTGACTACGACGCGAACATAACGCCTGAAATTAAGGCTTTGAGCGCCGTAGGGCATACGCCGGGACATACTATGTTTGAAATAAGTTCAGGGCAGGACAAAATTTTAGTCGTCGGCGATTTAACGCATAATATAAAAGTTCAAACCGCAGACCCGTCGATGTCTGTAACTTTTGATTCCGACCCAAAACAAGCCGCAAATACGAGAATAAAAGTATTTAGAGACGCCGCAAAAAATAAAACCAAAATAGCGGGAATGCACATACCGTTTCCGGGCGTAGGGTATTTGTCTGAAGCTGCGGGCGGCAAATACAATTTTGACCCAAGCTATAGGTAGCGCGTCTGACTTATAAAAATTGCAAAAGAGCTGTCGCTATGCGCATATTCCTCTATGCTTCGCATCTCGGCTTTTCTACTCGGATAAAATAATGGATTTAGACAGTTTTATAGAGATGAAAAACGTTTCCGTTTTACGCGGAGACAGAAAAATTTTAGACAGCGTCAGTTTAAATATAAGCCGCCGCGAAAACGCCGCTTTAATAGGTCCTAACGGCTCTGGCAAATCAACTTTTATCAAACTTATTACAGCCTCTATTTATCCCTCATATACGGGGGAAGATACTGTATGCAGGCTTTTTGGTAATTCCCGTTGGAATATTAGCGAACTAAGAAGCAAGCTCGGCATTGTAACAAACGAACTTCAATATGATTTTCACAATGAAATTACCGGATATGAAGCGGTTTTATCGGGTTTTTTTTCAAGCATAGGGCTTTTTACAAATCATAAAGTTACGCAAGCTATGAAACGGAAAGCCTGCGAGACGATAGAAATGCTTGAAGTTTCGCATTTAAAGGATAAAAAACTTGAAACGATGTCGTCTGGGGAAGCGCGGCGGTTTTTGATAGCGCGCGCTCTTGCAAACGACCCCGAAGTTTTAATTTTAGACGAACCTTCAAACAGCCTTGATATAGCAAGCTCAATAAAATTTCATAATACGCTTAGGAAGATAGCGTCTCAAAAAGCAAAAATAATATTGGTGACGCATCTGGTCTCAGATATTATTCCAGAAATTGACAGATTTGTTTTTTTTAAAGAAGGCAAAATTTTTGCCGACGGCGGCAGGCAAGACGTTTTTACAAGCGCAAAACTTTCCGAACTTTTCGGCGTTGACGTAAAATTAACGCAAACCGACGGAATATGCGCTCTTAATATAAAGAAAAATTAAAAAATAAACGGCGGACGGCTTTCACTCGTCCGCTTATTTCAATTTTTGACGTTTATTAAAGCGGGTTTCAACAATGAAAAAATGGATTAAAATAATACTTATACCGCTTGGCTTTTTTATTTTTATAGCGGCTTTGGCAATACTTCAAAATCAGCTTAAAAATTTGAGCTATGCCGACATTATCAACGCTTTGAAAGCCATACCCGCTTTAAGAATAGCGGCGGCTATGGGACTGGCTTTTTCTTATTACGTTCTTTTGGGCGGATACGATATAGTCGCGTTCAAATATATAGACGCAAAAGTTCCGCTTCGTCCGAAAGACATTTTGTTCGCCTGTTTTGTAAG
>JAISLV010000012.1 GCA_031277075.1 Endomicrobium sp.
TCTTTGAGAGGGGAAAACGACAGCAATATAAATCTTAAAACCATATACTTCGGCTACGATAAAAGCGAACTTTCTCAAGACGCTTTAGACGCTTTAAAAGAAAACGCCGCTTATCTCATAAACAATCCTGCGATTAACGTAATAGTCGAAGGGCATTGCGACGAAAGAGGGACTATAGAATACAATTTGTCTCTCGGACAGAAAAGAGCCGTAAAGGTTAAAGAGTATTACGTTCAGCTTGGGGTTAAGGCAAACAAAGTAGCGACGATATCCTTTGGCGAGGAGAAACCCGTAGACCCCAGAAGCAACGAAAGCGCATGGGCTAAAAACAGAAGAGCCGAAACAAAGGTTATGTCAAAATAACGGAAAAACAAAATGAAAAGAAGCGGTCTTTTTTTAATTGTCGTCTCGGCGTTTATTTTAAGCGGATGCGTGGCTCCGATGGTGTCGCAGCAAAATATATCCGATTTAAGGGGCGAGGTTGCGCAGCTCCAAATTCAGTTTAACGAGCTTCAGAAAAATCACGCTGATTTATACGCAAAAGCCGATACGGAATTTGTTTCTTTAGACGCCGTAAACGCCGCTATTGCGGATTTGCAAAATAGGCTTTCGGTTTTAACTCAAACGGTAGGGGAACTGAAATCCGCCGTAAAAAAAGTGGAATCAAGCGAAAGAGCGGAAGCCGTCTTGCCGTCTGATTTATACCAAAATTCTTACAGCGACTTTTCTATGGCAAAATACGATTTGGCTTATCAGGGTTTTAAATCTTTCTTAGACAAATATCCTAACGCCGAGCTTGCCGCGCAGGCTCAGTTTTATATGGGCGAATGCCTTTACTCAAAAAAGCAGTGGCAAAAAGCTTTAGAAGAATATATGAAAATTGAAGGAAAATACAAAAAGTCGGACTTGATTGCGACCGCAAGGTTAAAAACGGCTCTTTGCTACGAACAGCTCGGAAAACCTGACGACGCGATGAATATTTTCGGCTCAATAGTTAAAGATTTTCCGCAAAGCTCCGAATCTTTAACCGCAAAAGACAGAATAAGAAAATATAATAATGCGCAAAACAGACAACAATAACATATTCGTTTATTTTGTAATTTCGTTCCTTATTCATCTTGCGGCTTTAACGATTGCGTTTCACAAGAAAGAAAAGCCGTTGTATATGTCGGCGCCCATAGACGTCGTTTTTTATTCGCCTTCAAAACAAGCCGCTCTTCCTCCCGTTGAGGAAACGGTTAAAGACCCCGAGCCTCAGCCTGTTAAAGAAGTTAAGGAACAGACGGTTACAAAAGAGGACGTCGTAGTTAAAAGCAAAGAAAAGCCTAAGCCCAAGAAATCTAAACCTAAACCGAAGCCTCAGCCTAAACCGAAACCCAAAGATACTGTTTTGCCTAAAGACGATATGCCTAAGGCGGTTTCGGAACAAATTCCGTCTGCCGCCGATACGCGCTATAACGCCGCAGGCGCGCAATTTGAAGGATTAGCTTTTGACACCGCAAATTTTAAATACGCCTATTATTCTCAAACAATTATAAGAAACATAGCCAGACATTGGCAGTGGTCGGAAAGTTACGGCAGGCTTAGAACTGTAGTTTATTTTAAAATACTGAGAGACGGAACTGTGACGGACGTAAAAGTAAAAGAGTCTTCAGGCGACGACGGTTTTGACGATAACGCTCAAAGAGCCGTGCAGCGTTCAAGCCCTCTCGCCCCTTTGCCAGACGGCTATAGAGAAGATTCTTTAGGAGTGTATTTTGAATTTAAATTTAGATGAAGCGTTTAAAAAAGTTTTGTTTTTTGCGTTTATTTTCTGTTGCGCGGTCTCTTTCGCTTACGCTCAGGGCGACGTTTATCTTTCTCTTTCCGCTACGGGCAAACGTTCGGACATCGCGATAGAATCTTTTTTCTCGCCCAATAAACAGCAGGACGATATAAAATACGCGCAGCTTTTAAAAGAAATCGTTCAAAACGACCTTATATTGTGCAGGTATTTCAACGTCGTTATAGGCGACCCTGAAGCAAACGCGCCTTTAGATACAAAATTAGTTTTCTGGGAAAAAAAAGGCGCGGCTGTTTTGCTTAACGCTTCAGTAAAGACGCTAAAGCCCGAACAAATAAGCGTAGACGTAAAACTCTACGACGTAGTCTCGGGCGAAATAATATTAAAACAGAATTTCAGAAACGAATCTGTAAATTATAGATATTTGGCGCACGAAATAAGCGACGAAATCGTCAAAAGATTTACGGGCGAAATAGGCGTGGCTTGTTCTAGAATAGCTTTTATCAATAACAGCACGCGCTTTAAAGAGCTTTATCTTATAGATTACGACGGATACAATTTAAGAAGGCTTACAAAAGACAAAAAACTCAATATTTTGCCCAGATGGTCGCCTGACGGCGAACAGATAATATACACAAGCTATCTTTACAATAACCCCGATTTGTTTTCTTTAAACGTCGTAAAAAACCGCAGAAGCATAATATCAAAATATCAGGGTTTAAACGCCGCGGGAGCTTTCTCGCCCGACGGCAAAAAAATTCTTTTAACGCTGTCTAGGGGCAAATATCCAAACTTGTATTTAATAAGCCCTACGGGCGAAATTTTGCGCAGAATGACCGACGGCTCTTATATAGACACAAGTCCCTCTTTTGCGCCAAACGGGCAGGAAATAGTTTTTATTTCAGACAGACCCGGTTATCCGCAACTCTACATTATGAATATTGACGGCGGAAATTTAAGAAGACTTACCACTTCGGGTTTTTGCGATTCTCCCGCGTGGTCTCCAAGGGGCGATAAAATTGTTTTCACTATGAGGCAGCAGAAAGGCAATTACGATTTATTCGTCTACGATTTGCCGAGTTCTAAAATCACAAGGCTTACGAATAATCAAAGAAACAACGAAAACCCGTCTTGGTCTCCCGACGGAAGATTTTTGGCTTTTTCGTCCACTCGCTCGGGCAGAAGCGAAATTTACGTTATGGCTATAGACGGCTCAGGCACAAGGAAGCTGGCGGAACTGCCCGAATCTTCATACACTCCCGCGTGGTCGCCGAATTTGCTTGAAAATAAACAGCAGCGATAATAAAAGATTTTTAGAGAGGTTTTGAGAAATGTTTGAAGGTAAAAGTTTTATAGACATACTGAATATGGGCGGCTGGGCGGCTTGGGTTTTGCTTTTTTTGTCGATTATTTCTGTAATGGTAACTCTTATAAAAGCGGTTGAGTTTTGGAAAAAATCAAAAATAGTAAGGTCTGATTTTATAAAGGGTTTGCTGTATCAGCTTAGAAAAGGAAGAATTGACGAAGCCATTTATTTCTGCGAAAAAACCCTTACGCCGATGTCGCCTGTGGCAAAAGCGGGGCTTATAGCCTACAGAGATAAAGAGGGAAATATCGTTCAGGCTATGGACAGAGAAATAATGATAGAAACGGTTAAACTTGAAAGATACGTAACTATTTTGGGAACTATCGGCAGCATATCGGTATATGTAGGGCTTTTCGGCACGGTTTTGGGTATTATAAGAGCTTTTCACGATATCTCAACGGTCGGTTCGGGCGGAATATCGGTTGTAATTATGGGCGTTTCAGAGGCTCTGA
Organism: Endomicrobium sp.; assembly: GCA_031277075.1. Taxonomy (GTDB): domain Bacteria; phylum Elusimicrobiota; class Endomicrobiia; order Endomicrobiales; family Endomicrobiaceae; genus JAISLV01. Next base: position 3,602 of record JAISLV010000012.1, read on the forward strand.
TAGCCACGGCGACGGGTTTATTTGTCGCAATTCCCGCCGTAGTGGCGTATAACTTTTTTGCAAAATACATAGATAAATTCGTAGTAAATATGCAGTATTGCTCCTCTGCCGTTGAAGATTTCTTACTTGGAAAAACAAGCGGAAAAATAAATGAAGAAGATTGAAAGACGCTCGCGCGTGGTCGCTGAAATCAATATAACGCCGTTTACTGACGTCGTTTTAGTTTTGCTTATCATTTTTATGATAACTACCCCCATGCTTATGCAGCCCGGCATAAAAGTCAACCTTCCTAAAACGGAAACTACAGACGTTGAAGACACAAAGAATATAGAGGTTCTTATTTCAAAAGACGGCTATATTTATATGGGAGGAAAACAAATCCACGAAACAAACGTTGAAGACGCGATTAAGAGTTTAGTGGCGGCTTCTCCCAATAGACCCGTCGTCATCAAGGGCGATAAAGACGTTAAATATGACGCTGTAATACAGGTGATGGACAAAGCTAAAAAAGCCGGCGCGACAAAGTTTGCTCTTGCGATTGACACGATAAAAGTTCCCGCGCCTAAAAAGTAATACGGCAAGAGAGCGGCTAAGCGGCTAGGTAAATGCAAAAAAGGCAAACGGCGGCGGCAAATAACGGCTATAAACGACGGCAAACAACTACTACAAACAGCGACTGCAGGCGGTAGGGTTTTTAGAGACGCCAATATAGGAGGACTTCAATGAGTTCGGCAAAAATAGCTTTTATCGGCGGCAGCGGATTGTATGAAATTGACGGAATAGAAAACGTAGTTGAAAACGATATAAACACGCCTTTCGGAAAACCTTCGGATAAAATCATTACTGGAGACATTAACGGCGTATCTTGCGCTTTTTTGCCCAGACACGGCAGAGGGCATATTTAT
>JAISLV010000031.1 GCA_031277075.1 Endomicrobium sp.
GAAACGTAATAAGATTTCTCGCGCCGCTTGTTATTACAGACGCCCAGCTAGATAAAGGACTTGAAATTTTCAAATCCGCAATAGTTTCTTCTTTGTAAGTTCATAGTTAGTAAAGAAAGACAACCGGAAAAATACCCCGTCGCGTAGCCTGACGGGGTATTTGACGCTTGTTTTTATTGTTCATCTTTGCTGTTTCTGTTGCCATTCGCCGTTTACCGTTGCAGTTGCCTAGCCGCCTAACTTCCTAGCCGCTTAGCTGCATTTTTCTGACCGTCATTTCCGAATTTATTTCAGAATCTGCCGTTAAACGTCAACAGCAAAAGATAAAAACAGATACTGAAACAAGTTCAGTATGACTGAAATTGCCAACCGAGCGTGCAAAACTGAGCGGGTAAAACCTTGCGGGAAAGGGTAGGGCGAGTGGTTGTTTTTCATCGGTAAATATTTTTTATGCGTTTGTCGTGAGGTAAAATTCCATTGCGGCAGTTCAAAGAAGAAAATGCAAGCCGCGTCCTAAGAGCAAGGACTGACAAATTTTCTGATGCCAAAATGCCGCAGAGACAATGTCTCTTAAGGCGCAGGCAAGAACGGGCGTTAAGGTTTTTAGAGACATCCTATAATATCTTTAAGATATGAGTAATCCGATGCGACGCTTCCTCCGTAGCCTGCGCTACTTGCTTAAAGACGCCGTTTTAGTAATTATGACAAGAACGCAAAAACCCGCGCCGATTTTATACGGTTATGAATTCTTTGCCTCTTTCCTGCAAAATCTTTAGAGACGACAATCTTATTCTTAAAACTTTTATTCCCTCAAAGTCGTATTCTTCAACTTTCCCGACGGCTTCAACCCATTCGTTTTCCGCAGGATAATCTTTATCGGAAACTTTGTCTCCGTCTAAAACGACTTCAAAACCAATATAGGCGTCGTTTCCGCAGCAGCCCGGACCGTAGCGGATAACGTAATAATTTTTTACATCGCTTGCGTCTTCGACGTATCTTCCAAAAACGCCCTGATATTTTATAGTTTTTCCGATATAATCTTTTGCGTTTTTATAAACGTCGTTCACCTGCGCGGCAAACAAGCGGTCTCTTATTTCTAAAACGCCGTTTTGGTCTGCAAGAAGAGGGCTTTTTTTGCTTCCAAATATCACGCTGCAGCCTATAATAACGGCAACCGCGATAACTGAGATTTTTTTCATAACGCAAATCTCCTTTTTATAACTGATATTGACGCGAAAATGCAAAAAACAGCCGCGTTGACGGCTACTATGCTTGCGCCTGTGGGGGTTGAATATAAGAAAGAACCCGTTACGCCTATAAAAAAACATATCGCTGAAATTAGCGCTGAAGATATAACTACGCTTTTAAAACTTTTAAATACCCTCATTGAAGTCAGCGACGGAAAAATTATAAGACTTGATATTAATAGCGCGCCCATCATTCTCATTCCCAAAACTACGGTTATCGCCGTGAGCGCGGCTATTAAAGCGTTAAGCGCGCCCGTTTTTACGCCCGACGCTTTCGCAAAAGTTTCGTCAAAAGTTACGGCAAAGATTTTATTGTAAAACAAAACGAACAAAACTAATACGCATATTGAAAGAGTTACGCTTAAATAGACGTCGGCTTTTGTCATAGCTAAAATGCTTCCGAACATATAATTGCAAACGTCGGTATTCATTCCCGTAGTTATTGATATTACAAGAACGCCTGCAGCCATCGCGCTAGTAGATATTAAAGCTACAAAAGCGTCGCCTTTAATTTTAGAATTTTCGCTTACTCTTAAAAGTAAAAAAGCGGCAAACACTACCACAGGAACTGAAACGGTTAAAGGAGCGATATTTAAAGCGGCGGCGACAGCAAGGCTTCCAAAACCGACATGAGACAATCCGTCGCCAATCATAGAATAACGCTTTAAAACCAAAACCACGCCTAAAAGCGAAGAGCAAAGCGAAACTAAAACGCCCACAATAACAGCCCGCGTTAAAAAAGCGTAAGAAAACATCTCTTGGAATGTTTCAAACATTTGCGTTCTCCGTCCAGCTTTTGCCTATATCCGATTTTAAATATTCCTGCGCGTTTCCAAAAAATAGCTGTTTGTTTGCAAGGTGCAAAATTTTATCCGCCGCTTTTGCGCAATTTTTGACGTCGTGCGAAACTGCGACGATTGTAATGCCGTTTTCTTTGTTCAATTTTTTTAAAAGCGAATATGAGTTATTTAAAGCGTTAGGGTCAAGCCCGCTTGAAAGCTCGTCTAAAATAAGCAGTTTTTTTAGAGAACATATAGCTCTTGCAATAAGAACTCTTTGCTGTTGTCCGCCTGAAAGTTCTCTAAAACATTTGCTTTTCAAATCAAAGACGTCTAAACGTTTTAAAGCGTTTTCAATGTTTTGCTTGTCTGTTTTTGAGAAAAAAAAGTTAAAACCTTTTTTGTTTAAAGCTCCGCAGGAAACCGCTTCCCAAACGCTTGCAGGGAAATCTTTTTGCGCGTCGGTTTTTTGCGCAAGATAACTTATATCGCGCAAAGAAAGTCCGTCTGAAAAAGCAATCTCGCCTTTAAAAGGTTTTTTCAGTTTAAGAAGCCCTTTAATCAGAGTGCTTTTGCCTGAACCATTAGAACCCGCGATACATAAATAGTCGCCTTCGCAAATTTCAAAGTTTATATTTTCTAAAACAACGTTGCCGTCGTATTCAAAAGAAACGTTTTTGCATTTTATTAAAGGGGTTGACATTAATGCTCCTAAACGGCGCGGCGAAAAGCGGAATTAAATTTTTAATATGTTTCAGAAAAAACGATTTTTACGTTTTTTCTGTCCGCTTTTCGCTCCCGTCCTCCGTTTTTTAGAAACTTATCTGCGTCCTTATGCCAAAAGCAAACGCGCTGTCTATTGAGTCGCCTTCGTCGTCTATAATATTGCCGCCGAAAGGTTTTGACACATACTGCAAAACAGGCGTAAGCGCTATATTGTCTGCAAGCGC
>JAISLV010000006.1 GCA_031277075.1 Endomicrobium sp.
TTGAGCGCGCTTTTCTCGTTTTTGTAAAGCTGCAATATGTATAATATCGTATTTGCCAAGCCCAAACACGCATTCTTTGCCGATGTGAATTTTTGAGCCGAGTTCTAGATACGGCATAAATGGCGGCAAATCGCCTTTGAAAGTTATTTCGCCTACAAGCCCGCCAAACTCCATCGTTGTTTTTTGACGGCTTGAAAACCTTGTCCAATCCTGCCATTGTAAGTTATCAGAAACGATTTTGATGTTTTTTGCTTTTTCTATTAAGGTTTTGTGGTCTATTTGCGGGTCGCAATCGCAATGAAATTTTGCTATTGCGTTTATGCGGCGGGTAATTGCTTTGATTAAATCTTCAAATTTTAATTTTGTTATTAAATCGCCTTGAACTTTTAGACGCAGCGGAACGGTAAAATTAAGCGTTACTAAACTTGTATTTTCATTTGCGTAAAAGCGGCAAGGCGTTTTACGCGCTTTGTTTTCGCAAGGATTAGAGGACGGGATTATTTGGTTATCTTTAAAGAGCGCGTTTCCATTTTCGTCTAAAACGCTTTCAAGGCGGTAATTATATTTTTGAGACGTTAAACCTGCTTTGCCCAGCTCTATAAAACTAAAAATAAAATGCGGAAGATATTTTGCGGCTTTGCCGAATAAAATTAAATCAAAAGAAAACGTTTCGTCTGTTTTGAATTCCCGTTTGTCGCCGAAAGGAGTCGCTATCACGTAAGGTCTTGGAATATCTTGCCCGTTGTTATTAAATATATATGCGTATATGCATGAGTTTTTTATTTGGCACGACGGCAAACACTCTTTTGAAATTCTGTCGACGCAATTTAACGATTTAAAAATATGCCCAAACCCTCCGCGAAACATAGACGCTTTGTAAGACGGCAACCGCATATTTTGCGACGCTTTTAAGTTAAATTTGTATTTTGAGATTAAAATTTGCGAAAGCAATTTTTGCCTCTTTTGTTTTAATGTTGCGTAGCAGGTTTCTAATATAAATGTATAGCAAAAACAAAGCGGCAACTTAACAATTAGCGCAAAACTTTTCAGCTGACAATATTAAACTGTTTAACGCCTGCAAAAATATCTTACGTTTTTTAGTTAGACGAGGGACGCTATCAAATCGCCTGCTTGTGTCGTTGAAAGTCCCATTTTCCCAGCTGACATACTTTTTATTTTGCCGCTTTCTAAAGCCTTTATTACGGCGTTGTCAACGTCTTTTGCGGCTTTGCTTTCGCCTATATTTTCAAGCAGTAAAGTTCCAGCGTTAATAGCGGCTATCGGGTTAATAACGTTTTGTCCCGTATATTTAGGAGCGGAACCTCCCATAGGCTCAAACATTGACACTCCGCCTTTATCGGGGTTGACGTTTCCACCAGCCGCAACTCCCATACCGCCTTGAATCATAGCGGCAAGGTCTGTGATAATATCGCCAAAAAGGTTGTCCGTTACAACTACGTCAAACCATTCGGGATTTTTTATAAACCACATACAAATAGCGTCCACGTTTGCATAGTCGCCTTTTATCGACGGGTATTCCTTTGCAACATCGTTAAAAGTTCTCTGCCAAAGGTCTGAAGCATAAGTTAAAACGTTTGTTTTTCCGCAAAGAGTAAGTTTATTATTTTTAGCTCTTTTCTTTGTAAGTTCAAAGGCGTAACGCGTGCAACGCTCAACTCCAAAACGAGTATTGATTGATTCTTGAACAGCTACTTCCTGCGGAGTATCTTTTTTCAAAAATCCGCCCGCTCCCGTATAGAGACCTTCGGTATTTTCGCGGACTATGACCATATCTATATCCGACGGTTTTTTATCTTTTAACGGAGTTTCAACGTTAGGGTAGAGTTTTACGGGACGCAAATTTATATATTGGTCAAGCTCAAAACGAAGCCTCAGTAAAATTCCTTTTTCAAGTATGCCGGGTTTGACTTCGGGATGTCCGATAGCTCCCAAAAACATAGCGTCAAATTTTTTAAATTCGCCAACTACGCTGTCAGGAAGGATTTCGCCGGTTTTTTTATATCTTTCCCCGCCCAAATCGTATTTTGTAAAATTAAACGAAAATCCGTTTTTGCTTGCAGCAGCTTCAATAACTTTTACTCCTTCTTGTAAAACTTCAGGACCTGTTCCGTCGCCGGGTATTAAAGCGATATTGTAAGACTTGCTCATTTGGTATCTCCTTAAATATGATATTTAATTTTTAAAAGGATTTTTTATACTCACGCCTCTAATTGTCTGCCCGTCGGCTAAATCTTCAGATATTAGCTCTGAACAATCGGCAAAATCAGCAGCCGCGACAATTAACGCATCCCAAAATGATATTTGCGACAGTATACTTATATCTATGGCTTGTTCTATAAGTTTAAAATCAATTTGAACTGTTTCAAAATTTTTAAAAGTATAAATTATCTTTTTAGCGTTAAGAGGCGCGAGTTTTAATTTCGCAATAAGGACACTATATAATTCTTGCAGAACTTGCGTGGATATAATGGGTTGCGCTATCTTAGATAATGTTTCTTTGGCAATTCTTTGTTTTTCTTTTGAAGAAAAATCAACGCTATAGACTAAAATATTAGTGTCTATAAAAGTTTTATCTGCGTTCATGTATTTCCTCTCTAGTCCATTTTTGACCGTTTGACGAAAGTTTCAATTCATCTGCTAATTTAAAAAAATCGTCAAAATGATTTTTTGACTTTTTAGGCTTAGCAGCGTCTATTATCAATTTCCTTACAAGCGCGTTAAAAGATATTTTATGCTTTTTAGCGTATTTTTTGCCCAAAGCAAGACTTTGCTCATCTATTGCCAGAGTTATGTTTTTCATATAACCTCCGATATTATGGGCGTAAAAAACTTTACGCCCGCTTTGCGCTATTTTTTAATATAGCCCAACAAGCCGCCTGCTTTGATGATTTTTTGCATAAATTCTGGGAACGGCTGCGATTGATAAACTTCGTTTTTGGTTATATTTTTAATAATGCCTTTGTTAAGATTTATTTCAACTTCGTCGCCGTTTTTTACGGCTTTAACGGCTTGCGGAGATTCCAAAATCGGCAAGCCTATATTTATGGCGTTTCTAAAAAATATTCTTGCGAAAGAATTTGCGATTACCGCAGAAATTCCAGCCGCTTTAATGGCTATAGGAGCGTGTTCCCTTGAAGAGCCGCAGCCGAAATTGTTCTCCGCCGCTATGATATCGCCTTTTTTTGCTTTCTTTACAAAATCTTTGTCAATGTCTTCCATACAATATTTCGCAAGAACTTGAGGGTCTGAAGAATTTAAATACCTTGCGGGAATTATTTCGTCAGTATTTACATTAGACCCGTATTTGTGAACGCTGCCTTTTAATATTATGTCAGCCATTATATCCCCCGTTATCCTATATTATTTTTACCTAAGCAAAGAGTATTTTCTCCCGCGTTTATCATATCTCTGGCGATAGTTTGAATATCTTTATAAAAAACTTCCCAAGCGGGTTTTTTTACCCAATTGATTTTTTCAAATTCCGCCTCAGGCATCCCTGACAAAATTTCCGCAAGAAAATCCAATTGTATTCCAGCGTCTTTTGCGACAGCCTCTTATAAACGGGAGCTTTAATAAAATCTTTATTCTTATCTATATAAAACCCCGATTGCTCCAAAGCGTGAATAATAGCGTTCACATAATTTTTATATTGCAAATCGTTCTTCACAAAAAAATCGAGGTCGTCAGAATAACGGTGATTATAATACCCTCTGCTTATTGCGGTTCCGCCTGTCAGATAAAAAGGCGTTTTGCATTGTTTTACAATATTGAGAACCCCATCTTGGAGCGGGTATAGGTTCCCCTCGTAATACCGAGAAAGCGAAATCATGAATCCCCCTTAACTGAGGACGAAGTCTGCGTTTTAATTGCGGAGTATAGAGCTTTTTCATCGTCTCTACGCCCCATAAAGCTATTATAATGTGCCAAGAAAGTCTTTCAAGCGACTGCGCAAACAAAGCGTTGCGGTCAAACCCGCCCGAGCGTTCAAGTTTGCCTTCTATAACGGCAAGCATATTTTCTGGAGTATCTTTGTAGAAATTCCAATTTAAGTTTTTCATTAATTCTAATTTTTCTTTACGCGATAATTGCATTATTTAATTTCCTCAGGGCTTGCAACATAGCCTTTTAGCGCGCTAGCGGCGGCTACCGCTGGACTTGCAAGAATTACTTCTGACTTTACATGCCCCATTCTGCCTACAAAATTTCTGTTTGTGGTTGAAACGCATCGTTCGCCCGACGCCAAAATTCCCATATGCCCGCCCAAACAAGGTCCGCACGTAGGCGCGGAAATTACGCAGCCCGCTTCCATAAAAATTTTAAACAATCCTTCGGCAAGCGCCATGCTATAGACTTCAGGCGTCGCGGGAATAATGAAAACTCTCACATTTGAATTTACTTTTTTGCCTTTTTTAATAATGCCTGCGGCTATCCTTAAATCTTCAATGCGCCCGTTTGTGCATGAGCCTATTACGACTTGGTCTATATAAGTTTTTTTGACGTCTTTTACGGCTTTAGCGTTAGACGGCAAAAACGGCAAAGAAACTTGCGGATAAATTTTACCGCAGTCTATTTCAAGCGTTTTGCGGTATTTTGCGTCTTTGTCGCTTGTATAAAATTTATATTTTCTCAACGCTCTTTTAGAAACGTATTTAAGCGTATTGTCGTCTGGCGTAAAAATTCCGCTTTTGCCGCCCGCTTCTATAGCCATATTGGCTATTGTAAATCTGTCTGATATCGCAAGTTTTTTGCATAAAGGACCGTCAAATTCCATAGCGTTATATAAAGCTCCGTCAACGCCGATAAGCCCGATGATATAGAGGATAATATCTTTCCCGCCGACCCATTTGTTGAGCTTTCCCGTCAAAACGAATTTTATAGTTTCGGGGACTTTAAACCAAACTTTGCCCGTAGCCATAGCCGCCGCTATATCTGTAGAACCCACGCCTGTTGAAAAAGCGCCTAAAGCGCCGTAAGTGCAGGTGTGGCTGTCTGCGCCTATAACTACGTCGCCCGAAACCACGATGCCTTTTTCAGGCAGCAAAGCGTGTTCCACGCCGACATTTCCGCCTTCATAGTAATGCTTTATTTTTTGTTCTTTTGCAAATTCGCGGACAAATTTTACATGTTCTGCGCTCAATATATCTTTGTTTGGCGTAAAATGATCCATAACAAGAGCTATTTTGTTTTTGTCAAAAACTTTTTTAACGCCCGCTTTTTTAAATTCTTTTATAGCAAGAGGAGCTGTGACGTCGTTTGCCAAAGCTATATCTATTTTAGGTTCAATAAATTCTCCCGCTTCAACGGCTTTTTTCCCGCAATGCGAGGCAAGTATTTTTTCGGTAATTGTGCTGCCCATTTTATCGCTCCCGTTTTTATTATATTTAAAATTTGATTTCCGCGCCGATTATTTATTTCTTCTTTCAAACGCTTTCGCCTTGTTTATCGCCTGAATATAGGCTTTTGCGCTGGCTTCAACTATGTCTGTAGACGCGCCTTTGCCTGAAAAAACCATTCCTTTATATTTGGCTTTAAGAAAAACTTCCCCCAAAGCGTCTACGCCTGAAGAAACGGCTTTTAAGGAAAAATCCGTCAGCTTTATGTCCATTTTTGTAATTTTGTCTATGGCTCTGTAAGTAGCGTCAACTGGACCTACGCCGCAGGCGGCTTCTTTGACCGCGCCGCCTTTTTCGTCGTTATTAATCACTTTAACCGTAGCCGTAGGAATTGTCCCCGTGCCGGAAGAAGCGCTTTGATACGCTAAAGAAAACGCTTCGCGTTCAGCGGCGGCGTCTTCTTCTATTAAAGCTACTATATCGTCGTCAAAAATCACTTTTTTCTTATCGGCTAAAATTTTAAATTTTTCAAAAATCTGGTCTAAAGACGCTTGCTCAAGCTTATAGCCTAAAGATTTTATTCTTGTAAAAAGGGCGTGCCTGCCGGAATGTTTTCCTAAAACCAAAGAGCTTTCAGGAACGCCTACGTCTGAAGGCGTCATAATTTCGTAAGTGGAACGGTCTTTTAACATGCCGTCTTGGTGAATGCCGGATTCGTGCGCAAAGGCGTTTGCGCCGACTATAGCTTTATTTACTTGAACGGCAACGCCTGTTAAAGAAGAAACAAGTTTGCTTGTTTTATATATCTCTTTCGTTTTTATGTTGTGGCTTACATTATAATAAAGCGGACGCACTTTAATCGCCATAGCAATTTCTTCAAGCGAGGCGTTTCCCGCTCTTTCGCCTATGCCGTTTATCGTACATTCAACTTGCCTTGCGCCGTTTTCTATAGCCGATAAAGAATTTGCCACAGCTAAACCTAAATCGTTATGACAATGCACGCTTATAACGGCTTTTGAAATATTGGATACGCGTTTTTTTATTTCCGCTATCTTTGCGCCAAATTCAGCAGGCATAGTGTATCCTACGGTATCGGGTATGTTTACAGTTAACGCGCCCGCGTCTATAACGGCTTCAACCACGCCGCATAAAAAATCCATATCTGAACGCCCCGCGTCTTCGGCGGAAAATTCCACGTCTTTGCAAAGCGTTTTAGCGTATTTAACGGCTTTTACCGCCATATCCAAAATTTGAGGACGGGTTTTGTTTAACTTTTTTTCAATATGTAAATCCGACGTAGCCAAAAATATGTGAATTCTAGGTTTTTTTGCTATTTTTACGGCGTCCCAGCAGGCGTTGATGTCTTTTTCAGACGCTCTTGCAAGCCCAGCAACGATTGACGTTTTCACAGATTTAGCTATTGATTTTACAGACTCAAAATCGCCGGGACTTGATATGGGAAAACCCGCTTCAATAACGTCTACGCCCAATGTTTCCAGCTGTTTTGCCACAAGCAGTTTTTCATTAAAATTCATGCTTGCTCCGGGCGATTGCTCTCCGTCCCTTAAAGTAGTGTCAAAAAATATTATTTTATCTTGTTTTTTCATTTTTCCCCCTTAGACTGGCAATTGATTAAAGCGATTTTTACCGACGCCGTCGGATTTTAACGGAAAAGGCAAGTTTTTGCGAAATGAAGCTCAGCCGCGTCGGCAGGTTTTTTAGGTCAACTATCAATCAATTAAAATTCTAAGTCGGAAATGATTTATTATCCCTGATTTTTTCATTGTATTTCTTTTTCCTTTCTTGCAGACAATCTTTTTATTATGTTCCAGTATTTCAATATAAAATTTGCTATCCCTGAAAGCGCGTATAATAGGAATAATATAAAAATTATATTCTGCGGAAACACAATAATAAGCGCTATAAGAATTATTATTAAAACTAAAAGCTGAAACGCTTTTGGTTTTGCAAATTTAAATTTTTTAAACGAAGCGTAAGGCACGGTTGAAACCATAAGAAGCGACAAAACTACCATTACAACGGGCATGAGTTTAAAAAACACAGGCATATTTTTCATTAAAAGCGGTATGGTTTTAAAATTAAGCGCCTGACCCGGCTCCGCTATCAATAATTCGTAACTTAAAACAAAAGATATTAAAAGTCCTGCCGAAGCAGGCGTGGGCAAACCTATAAAAGAAGAATGAACTACGCCGTCTTTTGCCGTAACGTTAAATTTTGCAAGCCTAAGCGCGCTGCATAAAACAAATAAAACTGCAATCGCCACGCCTATTTTGTCCATAGAATTTAAAACAAGCTGATACATCATTACGGCAGGCGCAAGACCGAAAGAAACCAAATCGCTTAAAGAATCAAGCTGCACGCCAAACTCGCTTGTAGTTTTTGTCATTCTTGCAACTCTTCCGTCGAGCATATCAAAAGCTATGGATAAAATTAAAAGCCACGCCGCTTTTGTAAAATTGCCTTCTATAGAAGCAAGCATAGACAAAAATCCGCACGCCATATTTCCGCAAGTAAACAAACTTGGGAAAATATATATGCCTTTTTTTAATTTTTCTTTCATTGCTATATTTTCCACAATAAGCCTCTCTAGCGCGCTGCATTACGCAAAAGCAAAAGATATAAAACCGCGCGGCGTATTTTTGTTGTATGCGGATATTTATTTTTTAATTTCGGCAAATATTGTAACGCCGGAAACAACTTTATCGTCTTTTTTTACTTTGACGTCGGCGTTTTTTGGCATAATTAAATCTACCTGCGAACTAAATTTTATCACGCCTATTTTGTCGCCGATATTTAAAACGTCGCCGGGCTTTACCCAAGAAACGCAGCGTCTTGCAAGAATGCCAGCTATCTGCTTTACGACATATATTCCGTTTTCATTTTCTATTGTTATAAGATTTTGCTCGTTGACTATATGAGCCTGCGGCTCCATAGCCTTTAAAAATTTGCCTTTTTTATATTCCACATTTACAACCTTTCCCGCCACAGGCGAACGCTGCAAATGCACGTCTAAAACCGATAAAAAAACTCTTATTATTTTGTCCGTTTCCGTTTCGCTTACTTCTAAAACCGTTCCATTGCACGGCGAAAGAATAAGATTTTCGCCTTGCGTTATTTTAACTTCGGGGTCGCGAAAAAAATAAATGCAAAACAAAGACGCAAAAATTAACAAACTTCCCGCAAGCGTCAAAACCGCGCCCGAACTTGCCGCCACAAGAAAAAAGAACCCTAAAACAAACGGAATTAAAATAAAGGGATAGCCTTCTTTGACAATAGACATAGTGTTTTCTCCATTTGGAAATAATTAACGTTAATTTTATCAAAAAAGCATTTAAAGGTCAAAAACAGCAAAGAGCAGCTAAGCGACGGCAAAGGATGATACATCTTGCTTAGCTGCATTCTTTGCCGCCGTTAAAGCGATAAGAACTGCGGACATAACGTCCGCAAAGTATTTGGGGAATGCCGACCGACTTTGCGTAATTTTCTATGTTTTTAAATTCTTCGGGCGAGTATTCTTTTACGACGCGGCAGCGGTTTTTTGCCGGGGCAAGATACTGCCCTACGGTTAAAATGTCGGCGTTGACGCGCTTAATGTCGGATATCGTATCAAAAATTTCTCTTTCGCTTTCGCCTAAGCCCGCCATTATGCCCGTCTTAGTTTTAAAGCCTTTGCTTTTTACATACTCTAAAACTTCAAGCGAACGCTTGTAGTCCGCTCTGCGCCTGACTTGCCCGTAAAGTCTTGGAACAGTCTCAATATTATGCGAAAATACGTCTGGCTTTGCGTTTAAAACTATGTCTATCAGATCTTTTCTGCCCGAAAAATCAGGCGTCAGCGTTTCAACTTTTACATTGGGAAGAACGCTTTTAATTTCGCGCACCGCGGTTGCGAAATGGTTTGCGCCGCCGTCTTGCAAATCGTCTCTTGTAACGGAAGTGATTACCGCGTAGGAAAGCCCAAGCTCTTTTACGGCTTTTGCAATTTTTGCGGGTTCGTCCGCGTCGGGCGGGGCGGGCTTTTGTTTTTCTATAGCGCAAAATTTACAGCCGCGCGTGCAATTTTTTCCAAGTATTAAAAAAGTCGCCGTATTTTTTTTAAAACACTCGCCGATATTTGGGCATTTTGCGCTTTCGCAAACGGTGTTTAATCCTTTAAATGCGAAATCTTTTTTTAATTTAACGATATCGGATATATTTATTTTTTTCTTAGGAAAACTCACTTGCAAATTTCTCCAAATAAAGAATTGATTTTTGCTTGCGCTATTAAAACGTCTATTTCTTTCCCTATGTCTTGGGGCGAACCTTTCACAAAAACTTTTCTATTGTCTTTAGTTCTGGTTTCTAAAACGCCGTCTTCGCATTTTTCCGCTAAAACCAGACGCCTGCGTCCAACGGCAGAAGCGGCGATTTCCGCAGAAATTTTATTCGTTTCGTCAAGCAGAATTTGAAGCCTGCGTTTTTTTTCCTCAATAGGAACGTCGTCGCTCATTGCGGCTGCGGCTGTGTTTGGACGCGGAGAATATCTAAAAATATAAGCTCCGCCAAAACGAATGTCTTTTACAGCGCGTAAGGTAGCCTGAAAATCTTCTTGCGTCTCTTGCGGAAAGCCCGTTATAATGTCGGTCGTTATATTGATGTCAGGTATTTTTTTTCTCAATTGTTCAACAAGCAAACGGTAATGGCTATATGTATATTTCCTGTTCATGCTTTGCAAAATTTTATCGGACGCCGACTGCATAGGCAGATGTATGTGATTGCAGACTTTAGGTAAAGAAGCGATTGCGTCTATCAAATCTTGGCTTAAATCTTTGGGGTGATTTGTCATAAATCTTATGCGCGATATTTTTTCTATCTCGGACGCTTTTTCAAGCAGAGCGGCAAAATTTATTCCGCCGTAATTGTAAGAATTTACGTTTTGCCCCAAAAATTTTATCTCTTTAGTTCCGTTTTCCGCATAAATTTCGCATTGTTTTAAAATATCTTCGCAGTTAAGGCTTATTTCGTTTCCGCGAACAAAAGGCACTACGCAGTATGAACAATAATTATCGCAGCCGCGCATTATAGTCAAATACCTTACGGGGTTTGCAGACGGCGTTGAAAGTTTGAGGCTGAAATCTGAAATGTCGGCGTCAGGTTTGCCGCTGCGGGCGTCTGTTTTTTGCGCTTTGGAATTTTTGTTTTGCAGTTCAATTATTTTTTTAGCCGCTTCCTCTATGTCTTTTGCGCCTATAACTAAATCTACGCTTTTAAAGCGTTTTGTTATTTTATCGCCAAGCCTTTGAGCCATACAGCCTATGACGATTATTTTTAAATCTTTTTTTACGGCTTTTAGCTCTTCGGCTCTGCCAAGCCACGAATATGCTTTATGTTCCGCTTGAGCGCGAACAGAACAAGTGTTTAAAACGGCGACGTCTGCGTCTACAAGCGCGTTTACTTTATCAGCCCCGAAAGTAAGCAAAGATAAAGAAACGGCGTCAGAATCGCATATATTCATTTGACATCCGATAGTTTCAATAAAAAATTTCATTTTAAAATTATGTTTAAGCAATGTCTAAAAACTGCGGCAGTTTCAAGTACTATATTATATTGTATACGCAAAAAGAGAATATTTAAGAAAATTAGCGGCTAAGCTGTTAGGCGGGAAAAGTTTTGCCTAACCTCATAACCGCTAAATGTTTAAAAATTTCTTATTTTACATATTCGTTTAGAGCTTTTATTCTGTATATCGGCGTAGGCATTTTGTCAGTAGTAACATATCCTGCGGGAGCGTTTACTACGTCGGGCAGCCTTGCGACTACGGTAGCGCAGGTAAGCTCTACAGTAGCTGGACGGTTTATAACTACTTGAGTGTCAGGCTCGCCGATAATAGTCCAGTCGTTGCAGTCAAATTCTTCGGGAGCGTAGACTTTGCCTATACATTCGCTTTCAATAGTTATGCCTTCTTTAGTTTCTGTTGTAACGACCGCAGACATTCCCGTAGCGTATCCTGCTGGAACTGTCATTTGAAGCGTTGAACTTTCTAAATCTTTTGAATAAGTTTGAGGCACTGTTTTTTGAGTTTGTCTGATAACTGTAAGCCCAAGTTTATCGCAAAGCCATCCGTTTACGTTCCACATATAAGACGGCAGATAAGTTCCCTCTTCTATAATTTTTTTTCTTTCATCGTCGCTCACTTTATCAACGGAAGCCACTTCTTTGTCAAAAGCGTCCAAATCAAGCCCCGCGCCGTGAGCTTTTGCCAAAGCTATGCCGTAATCTTCAACATTATAGCTGGATTTTCCTTTAATTTTTTTTATAGTCTGCGTCGCGCCTGAAAGAACGGTTATGAGATTGCCCCAAAAAACGTCTTGATAACCAGAGCCGCATATTGTGCAGTTGTTTTTCTTTGCAAGTTCGTCAATTTCTTTAGTCAAAACAGGCGAAGAATTCTGCGGATAAAACGCTTCTTCGCAAGTTGAAATGGCGTTGACGCCCGTTTTTGCGCAAGTTAAAAAAGGAACTTTCAAATCTTGCATAAGACTCATAGTAGTAACTATGCAAACGTCGGGCTTATCTTTTATAAAAACGTCTTCGGCTTCTTTTGCGTCGCGTATTATAACGCCTTTTTTGCCGCCGCCTATAAGGTCGCCTATATCTTTGCCTATCACTTCCGGGCGAACGTCAAAAGCGCTTACAATTTCCCCGCCTTTTTCATAAACGTATCTCATAGTGTAGACCGACATTTTACCGCAGCCGTATTGAGCCGCTCTCAATTTTCTGTCCATAAAAGCCCCCCCTATTAGATATATTATGCCATTGCCTTAACCAAAATAGCAATGGAACCAGTATATAAACTAATGCGATATTTTACAATGGATGTTTTGCAAAAACCTATAATGTTCGTAATTGCCGCAAATTTTGCGGCAGTTCAAAGAAGAAAATGAAGGGCGTCCTAAGAGCAAGGACGGACAAATTTTTGATGCCAAAATGCCTTGAGAGACAATGTCTCTAAAGGCGCAAGGCTCGGACTGGCATTAGGGTTTTTAGAGACGCCCAATATTAATCGCCGTCGTTAAAAAATTCTTTTGCCTGTTTAAATTTTATTTTTTTCATTGGAGAAATTAACAGCGTTTCGCCCGTTTTTGGGTTGCGTCCTTTTTTTGTCTTGGTTGTAAAAGCGTTGAAACTGCCAAAACCCGTAATTACGACTTTTTCCCCGTTTTTTAACGCGTCCGAGATCTCTTTAAAAATTTTTTCAACGGCAAAATCCGCCTCTTTTTTTGAAGTTAATATTTTTGATAATTTTTTCGCCAAATCGTTTTTATTCATTTAATCTCCGCCGTAAATAATCTTTATTCGTGTTTTGCCTCTCTGGTCATTAAAGCGTTAACGGCGTCTTTGGGTTTTTTGCCGTTAAACAAAACGTCGTAGACTTCGTTTATTATCGGAAGTTCAACGTTTAATTTTTTGCCTATTTCAAATGCGCTTATCGCGTTTTTTACGCCTTCGGCTATCATACCCAAATTTTTTTCCGCCTCGTCTGCGGTTTTTCCCTCGCCGACAGCCTGACCGACGGCGCGATTCCTTGAATGTTTTGAAAAACAAGTTACCATCAAATCGCCCGCGCCAGATAAACCGTAAAAAGTTTCTTCTCTGCCGCCTAACGCCGCGCCTATTCTTGCAAGTTCTTTTAAACCCCTTGAAACTATCGCGGCTTTTGTGTTGTCGCCGTATTTCAGTCCGTCAACTATGCCCGAAGCTATCGCAAAAACGTTCTTTAAAGCCGCGCCCGTTTCAACTCCCACTATATCGCTTTGATTATAAACTCTGAAATAATCGTTCATAAAAAGTTTTCTGCATTGTTCGGCGATTATAGGATTTACGGACGCCGACGTTACAAGCGTAGGAATTTTTCTGCAAACTTCTTCCGCGTGGCTTGGACCAGAAAGCGCGGCGGTGTTTTTATAGCTGTTTGGAAAAACTTCGTTTATAACTTCCGACATCCTTAAAAGCGTGTCGTTTTCTATTCCTTTTGTCGCGCTTATTATAAGTTTTCCGTCAAGCGAAACTCCGTTTCTTTTTAGCAATACGCAAGTGGAACGCATAAATTGCGAAGGAACGGCAAATAAAATTCCTCCGCTGTCTTTAAAAGAATCAAAGCCGCTTGATATAAAAAGTTTTTCAGGCAAATCTACGCCTGCGGCAAAAGGCTTTATTTTTCTGTCTTGCAAATCTTTAGCTCTTTTATCGTCTATTTCCCAGAGAACGACGTCGTGTCCGTTGTCAACTAAAAGAGCGGCTAGCGTCGCTCCCCAAGAACCTGCGCCTAAAACCGTTATTTTCATTTTATTTCCTCTAAAAGCGCGTCTCTAAAAACCTTAACGCCCGTCTTTAACGCAAAGCTCAATAACCCTGACCGTTACTCCAAGCGCAGACGCTATAGTTTTTAGGAACGCCTTTTAAAAATTTTAAATCTGTTTTCCGTTCCGTTTTTCAATCTCTTAATATTTGCTCTGTGTTTATAGATTATCAAAAGAGCGGCGGCAAAAGCAAATATAACGACTTCGGGAGGATAGCCCGCAAAAAAAGCCGCCAAAGGCAAAGAAAAAGACGCGCATACAGACCCTAAAGCTACATAGCCCGTAGGCAAAAATACGACGACAAAAACCGCCAAAGCTATAAGAGCGGGCAGCGGAAGCAAGGCAAAAAAAGCTCCCAAAGCAGACGCCACGCCCTTGCCGCCTTTAAACCGTAAAAACACCGTGAAGATATGCCCAAAAAGCGCGGCGACGGCGACAGCCGCAGA